>JARCMB010000019.1 GCA_030248825.1 Pseudanabaenaceae cyanobacterium MP8IB2.15
ATTCTAATGTTTTGCCCGAACTGCGCTCTAGTTCAGTTTCTCAGACATTGGACGGTCTATTGCAAAGATTCCTCAAACTTCCAAGTCAGGAATCTTCTAGAGAACTTTCTAACCTCGATCCACCAATTCTGCTAATGCCAAGCTGGTATCAGTAAGGATAATCTACTTACGAAATCCTGGAATATTCTGCTTTATTAGCCACTGCTTTACTTGAGGAATCTGAGTTGCGGCGATCGAACTGCCAAGTAAAAACATCACAGCGATCAAGGCTACCAGAAACCCTCGTCCAGTTTGAGTCGGCTCAGCTTGAGGCTTACCATTAGATTTAATACTAGATTTGCCGCTAGAAGCTACTACTTTGGTAGGTAGATTTTCCTGAATGGGAGCAGCCGTAATTAGCTTAGTCGCCCTAGTTTGCTCCGCGATCTCGGCATTAAGCATAATCGTTGAAGCGATATTTTCAACGTCTTCTGCTGCTTCAATTTGCAATACAGTTTGAGAAGATTCGAGTAATTCCGCTTCTGATTCTAGATCTGGTTCAGTAGGATCGAGTGGGGCAAACCGACAGCGCATCAGCACTACTGTAGAGTTGTCATGCCCATTAAGCGTATTCGCCTGTTCGATCAGGTCTTGGCAGGCTCGATCGAGCGGGATATTTTCGACCAAGACGGGAAGAAGGTGCGATTGCCAGATTTCTTCAACTCGATCGTAGTCACTTAGACCATCAGAACAGAGTAGGAGCAAGCAATCCTCGTCGATACTAAATCGCTGCACACGGGGAAGCAAAACATTAGATGGACGAGTCCCCAATGCTTGAATTAAAGCTCCACCATCAATGCGCTGAGCAGAATAGGCATAGAAATTGTAGCCCAGTGTTGTTTCGCGGGTAGCAACATCGTCATCGAGCGTGACTTGACGACAGTTCTGTGGCGTAATCCAATAGGCACGGCTATCACCGACATTCAATACATAGATTTCATTGCTGGGTTTGCCGTGAGGACGTGGGGCAACCGCTAGTACCAAGGTCGTGCCCATCCGTTGCTGGGCCTGACGTTGCTGCTGGTCATTCCGAGCGACAATCAAATCATTAACGATCCGCGTGATTGCTTCTAGCTGAGCCGTAAAAGTCTCAGGTGAAAAAGGATCGGGATCGGTTTCTACTTGGCGTAAAAGCACCTGAAGTTGCTGCTCAAATGTCTTAATTGCCATCGAGCTAGCGATTTCACCACCTTCATGACCACCCAAGCCATCACAAATAATTGCTAGTCGATCGCGCAAATATTCAGGCTGTTGGGCGCGCTGTTGGCGGTTAGGATCTGGGTAACAGGTATCTTCATTGTGGTCACGCCGAGGTCCCTTATCGGTTGCACTGGAAAGCCGAATTGTTAAAGGTACGGCAGCCTGAAAATGTTTCAGAGCAATTTGGTCAAGCTTGGTGATCGCGGCATTGATATCTAGAGATCCCCGACTTAAACTGTAGAAAAATTCTGCTAGAGATTCTTCGATCTCTGGTTTTGCGCTAGGCAGCCACTGTACCCACAGATCGCCCAGTTGGGTCAGTTCGACTTGAGTAACATCAGCTTGAAGTTCCACCACGCGCACCCAAGGCCCATCGACACGCAAAAACTGCTGCTGCAAGAGCGTTAGGGTCATGTGTTGCTCTTGCAGAGGTTGCCAGAGTTGGAGTATCTGCCAGAGCCAATTAATCTGGCGTAGAGCTGGAGCCTCAGCCCAACTTGCCTCTAGGGTTGGGAAAAGCTGCCCCGATTCGGAGAGCGGCTCATGATCGAGCAAAAGCACCTCTGAAATCTCTAGTTCCTCACCCCAGCGCAAGATCCCGTAAGGACGCGGTAAATTTAGTGGTAACCGCGACAGCTTGAGGTAAGAAATCACGTAGGACGGAACTTCGTCGGTGATTTCTGGCATTTTAAATGGCTGTGTATCCTGCACAATCTGAGCGGTGATCACCTGATAACGATCGCCTGGCAAAAAAGAGCCAGGTGGAAATGCTTCAGAATCAAGTCCTACTGCCCAAAGGTAACGCTGAGAAGTTGTCTCGGAAGCTGTATTGAAATGGTCTTCACTATTCATTCACAAACCCTGTTAACAATCAAAAACATCTAAAAGTTGTCACTGCATCACAATTGGCACAATAGGGAAATTAAATTATGGGGGAAATCATGGCATTTGGGGAGTAAATTGTTTAATTCAGAAAGTTAGTTCGGTTGTGAAATTCAGTTGAGAAAATAAGCTGAAGTAATTTCGTATAACGATAAATCATACAAGACTAGAAAACACAAAAATTTGTTTGTTGTGATACTAGTTGTAATTTCAATCCAAGTATCCTGAATAAGCATTACACTTGCATTTAATTCTATCTAATATCTTTTTGATGTTATGGTCTATTTTTGGGTAGATAAGTAGTTATATCCAGAATTTTTAGATATTTTTGAGATCGCCCACTAGGTTTATAGCGATTTAGAGAAAAGTTAAAAGCAAATGAAAGGGGAATGAAACCAAATTTGAGCAAGAATCTGAATAGCAGGGAACAAAAAGTTCTGCGCGCCACTGTCGATCGATACATCGCTACGGCAGAACCAGTCGGTTCCAAGATTTTGATGGAAGAATATGACTTTGACATCAGTGCTGCCACAATTCGCAACATTATGGGCACGCTCGATCGAGGTGGACTACTTTACCAACCCCATACTTCAGCAGGCAGAATTCCGTCTGACTCAGGTTACCGAGTTTATGTCAATGAATTGATCGATCCTACGCCCGAATTTGCCACTATTACAACCCAATTTCTGACAAAAAAACTAGAACTCTGCAAAAGTCAAAGCTTAGAAACTCTGCTCCAAAGTATTGCTCAGATTCTCGCGGCTTTTAGTGGCTGCATCGCTTTGATCTCTGCTCCCAATCTACCCACCGCCAAAATTCGGCATATCCAACTGATCAGAGTAGATGAGCGCAAGGTGATGATGGTGGCTGTGAGCGACTCGTATCACACAGCATCAGTGCTGACAAATATTCCGCCAGAGGTGGAAACTGAATCGCTTGAGGCGGCGTTAGTAATGTTGAATAATTTTCTTAATGCTCATTTACTCGATCGACGGCTCTCTGATTTGAGCGTAAATCTGCATTGGGAAGATCTCGATCGAGAATTTCAGAAATATGCAACATTTATTGAAGAATCTCTCCAACAACTCGATCGAGCTTGCCATCCCACGGCACTGGGGCAATTATTTATCAGTGGTCTCACCGAATTATTACGCCAGCCAGAGTTTACCCAATTGAAACAAGTACAGGCGATCGTGCAATTGCTGGAGGAAGATCAAGCTTTACTGTTTCCGCTGATGTCTAACTATCCTGCGACAACTGCTAACGGAGTCACGATCAAAATTGGCACGGAGATTTCCCTAGAGCTAATTCAGCATTGCACGCTAATCTCTAGTACTTATAGTTATGATGATCTACCCGTAGGTAGTATTGGCGTATTAGGCCCAACTCGTTTAGCTTACGAACGGGCGATCGCTTCGGTTCAAACTGTCGCTAGCTATTTATCTGAAGTTGTAAGTCAGAGGTAAGTTCTTAACCGAAAAATAGATTTCCCAAGAACAGATGATGCTCTTGGGAAACACAGCACTAAGACCTAGAAACCAAGTAGAACTAAGGCAATTAGGATAGAGATCGAAGCCATACCACTAAAGAAAAGACCAACCCAAATTTTTGACAAAACTTGAGGCGGATTTTTTTGCCATGCCCAAAGGGTGTGGTCTAAGCGGGCAGCACCAACTTTTTTCGGGCTGATCGGTTGCGGTAGCTTGTCGCGATAGTCAACGCCATACCGAGCCATATGAGCAAAAGTGACTTCGCCTTGAGCCTGTTGCGGTAAGATGCGGCGGCGTTGATAAGGGACTGTGTGATAGCTAAAATTGTGCAGATATTCTTCGCTATTGAGCAAATCATCGACAAAACCTTGTAAGCCTTTGGTTGCTACCACAATTGACCATGCCAGTTTTTCTCGATCGCTATAGACATTGCGACCCAAAATCCGCTGGATACAAATCTCGACAAACCGATAGTTATTGTTGCTTTCAAAGGTAAGTCGTTGAAATGAATCGGACAAAACCAGTCCTCGAATAAAGTCCCTAACCGTGATTTGACTTGCCCGTAGCTGCGACTCTAAACATCGCTGGCGATGGTGTTCTAGCATCTGTTGTTCGTTATAGATCTGGCGATAGGCAACTGCGATCAAGGTATCTAGATCGGTGGCATCAAGGAGGTTATCGGTTGTGTAGATTCTAGGTTGTTCGTCGCTGGCGATTTCAAACCCATCCACTCGAATGTTTTGAGATAGAGGAGCGTATTCTAGTAAAGGAATTGGCATAATGATTCTCCAAGGGTTAGATTTTAATTTGTAAGAAAACTCAGGCTCTGAATTCGTTACCCCGCGAAGCCTCAGAAAGTTAGCAATCCAAGGCTTTACCGAAGCATTAACTATTGAAAACTCGGCTCCGCCATTTATTCAGTCGAGCTTCCCCGACCGACGCATAACGCCGAGCATCAGCAACCTGAGCTTGCAAGCCAGCAATCTCGGCTACCTGAGCATCGATCTGCTGTTGGAACGAGCCAACAGTCTCATCGCTAACCGCAGGTAGTGAGGGTTGCCAATCACTTTTGATCAGATTTGCGCCGACCGAGGCAAAGGGTCGCAGATCTGAAAGTTTCTGCTTTAAGGCAGCGATTGCCAGCTTTTGCTCCTGTAGTTCTTGTTGCATGGCTTGAGTAGCAGGCGAACTTCCAGAATGAGGTTGGAATAATCCTGAGAGGATATCGCTGACACTGCTTTGGGAACTCTGGACATATTTGGGTCGGAATACTTCGGCGAGAATCTCACTCACATCTCTGGTTTTGAGCTGCCCGTAAGGTGAGTTCTGAATCAGCGCCCGTGTGAGCTGGGATTTGTTGTTAGTTGCCAGATCTTTGTCACTACTAGAAGCACTCCGCAACAGTTGGAACATATTGGTAAATTCCAAGAGCGATTGTCCAGGCTGGGTAAGGTAACCCCGATAATAGGGCACAGTATGTTCGCCAAAGGCAGTCTGATACTCATCACTATCTAGATATGTGTCAATGTCTGCCTCAAAGCCTTCTCGATCTAGTACGGCACTGTGATCGCGCATTTGATCGAAGTTGTCGGGAGCGCGTCCTAACAGGTGTTTAAAGTTCAATTCGATCGAACGATAGCGGTAGCAGTTATCAAAGAAACGGGAGCGATACAACTCTGATTTTGCCAACTGTCTCACAAATTCGCGCACGCTGAGTTCGCCGTGCTTGAGTTGCGATTCGGCAACAGTCAACCGTTCGCTTTCCATCACATGGGCATTACCCAAAATTTGGCGATAGGCGGTCCGAATCACAACCTCTGCTTCTGAGTCCGAAAACCCTGGACTGAGTTCAACAGGTTCAGTTTCCTTGAAGGGTTGGTAGGCTTGGTAAAATTGTGTTTGTCGATTGAATTTGCCTGAGGTCAGAGTAGTTGGCTTGACTGGTTGAGTAAAAGTTCGATCGGGAGCCTGAGCCTTCAGTCCCAACGCTTTTTCAATAATTTGGTTGTAATCGGTAACCGTAGCAGGACGTTGCCAAGTTGAAGTCGCCCCAACCACAGGTGAGATCGAACTAGGACGATTACGCATCAGATTAGAATTTAGCCGTGAGCGGTCTTGGGAGCTAACTTTGTCACTGCTGGCAGTTCCCCGCAATAGGGATAGCAGATGCGTAAAGCCCACCATCTTCTTCCCAGTCTGGGTTTTATATCCACGGTAATAGGGCACTGTATCTTCGCCAAACGCCTGCTGATATTCATCGCTATCAACATAGGAAGAAATCTCGGCTTCAAAGCCAATCTGGTCGAGCAACTGACTATGTTCGGTCATTTCTTCGTAACTTTCGGGGGCGCGACCGAGTAAGTGCTTGAAGTTGAGTTCGATCGATCTCATCCGCGAACAGGTCTCAGAAAATCGGGCGCGATAGAAGTCTGACTGAGCAATCTGACGCACAAACTCGCGGACGCTGATTTCTCCACGTTGGAGTTGGGACTCTGGCACTACTAATCTTTCGCTTTCCATCACATAGGCATTGCCCAACACTTGGCGATAGACAGCCCGAATTACCAGATCAACCTCTGACTGAGAGCGACTTTGCCATAGACGGATCGGGGCGGTGTCGTCAAATCCACTAACGCCAAGCTTAGCGTCGGGGCTGACCACAGGATTAATAAAAGAACTGACCACTTTAATCTTCTCCTATATAATTACTTCGATCAAATCTGTGAATCGAATCTTGTCCGAAAACTTCCGTACTTAATCCAATATTGTTTTAAGTCGTGATGAGGAGTGTGTAAACTGGCTCTCGATCGATAAAGAATGACTTGACGGTGATCGCCCATCCAAATCTTATCAACTGAGTCTACGGAAACAACAGTTCCTCCCAATGCGGCAACACAGTCAGAAAAACGCTCAACCGCACTATAGTCAACGGATTCAAATACAAAAAAATTGCCCGAACAAATTAAATGACGACTGCGAATCCAGCATTGCATTTTTTTCTGCGATTCTGGGGGCAGCATGTTGGGCTTAGATTCTAGACAGGAAATGTCATAGGATAGTTGGGACTTCATCTGCAAAACTCTCGCGTTTTTCAAACCGTAATGAACCGAAAGTAGAACCCCAAACTTGCTGGTGGGTATTTACATCCATACCCTTGTCGAGGCTAATCCAAGTGGTTTCAGTAAGCTCAACATAACTGTCAAGGTAAGTCTGACAACCATTCTTCTCAATTAAGCACATGTTTCCTGGTTCGACCCCGCCGAGAAAGCGCTCGCCATCTCGTTTAAATACCATTGAGCAGTTGTATCGACGTTCAATGCAATCTGGTGTAATGGTTTTGAGGATATTGAGGTCACGCGCCGAACCCGCATAAAACATGGCATTCTTTAAGCCGTAGTTTTCGATGTAAATTCGATCGCCTAGATCGACTAAACGATGAACGCCCTGCCGATAAGGACTCCAAAGATCGTAGTCATAGACCTGTTCGGAATAAAGTCCAATACCAGCAAAAAAATTAACTGGGAGCGGACGAAAAGCCACATGGATATGAGCGTAATCTTTAGGACTCTCAGCCGCTTGTTTAGAATTGCTAAAACTGCCTGACATCCAATGAGCCAGTGTGACTAAATCATTTGGGGTGATTTGAGTTTGATCCATAGGATTATCGAACACTCTTAAGCTTTAACCAAAATTAGCTACCTGTTTGTCGAATCTCGGATGAGAACGAAGCGGTGACAACGCCTGTTCCAGCACTGGTTTTAATCAAAGACACCCGACAGCGGACGTTAGGATTCACAAACCAGATTTTCTCTTCGGCGGCGGCTCGATCGTAAGCAGTAGTTAGCACAAATGTACCGTCTGCTGTGAGGTGATACTCACCTGCTGCTGCCATCTCTTCGGCATAGCCTCGATCGCGCAAGAGTTTGCCGCTATTAGGTTGGGTTCGATCGGGAACAGGGACTAAGATACAGGTGCCTTTGGCAGCTTCACTGTCTTCCCAGTCAGATTGCCCTTCCCAACTCATCCGAAATGGTGAAACGATCTCGTCAGATTCGATCCTATAGGCTTGACAGAGTTCAATTACGGCTGGGTCGCTAACCGCCAAATCGATAATCTCAATCTCAGAGGTAATGGCTTCAAAATGACCGAATGCCAAATGATGAGCACTACGCTGCGATCGCCATCGTCCGATCGAATTCGCCACAAATTCTTGAATATCCATCAACTCTTGCCCTTATTCCCAGTTGTCGGTTTAAATCCTTGGGGATGTTTATTCGAGCTTTTCGCTGACTGAGACTGCTGCGGCTGGACTTTTGGCGAAACAGGCTCAGCTTGTTGTGGTGCAGGTTGAATAACACTTTCAGAAATTGATTGTGACTTAAAGCGCGATTCAACTTTCGAGATATCAGGCTGAGAAACCGTAACCCGTGTCACCCTACCACCAGAACGATGAATACCCTGCATCGCTTGAGAAAAACAGCTATAGGGAATTGTCATTGTTGATACTCCCGTCCGCATCATCTCAATACGATCACCTCCTTCCACCTCAATTGTCACCCGCCGACTACTGTCGCTATTCAGATCGGTGGCACCAGATGCAACGATCATACTTGCCATAAAAATTACCTTGAATTTCGATCGATCATTTGCCGATCGTTTTCACATTACGGACTGAGCGGTAACGATCGATAAACTCATGAATTAGTCGATCGTTACCAGTCTCGGAGCTAAGCCCTAAGACACTTCAGTAATACTGAGGATCTTGCCGCCAGTTTTCTGAATGTTTTGAATTTTCCGAGATAGTTGGTTGTATCCCACTTCAAAAGTTGTGGCACTCCGAGTCACGCGAGCCCCAAAATTAGCTCCTGAAATCGCAATGCGGAACCGTTTGCCTCTGCTGCTAGAAGCCCCAGAACCACTTGCTAGAGCCACAATTTTAGTTGGCAAGTTACCAGCAATATCACCGATCAATTTTGCCGATTTACCAGCATCATGGGCGGCAAAACCGCGCATCAAGGCAAAAGTACGGTTGAAACCAACATTTTTGACTCCAGTTTGGGTGCGATTACCACGCGCTGAAGGCACAATATTCTCGCCAAAACTGCTGCCATATTCGTCACTACCAATGTAGGAATTGATCTCTGCTTCATAGCCATGAGTATTGTAAGTCAACACATGTTCGGCGATTTCTGCTTGATCTTGCGGGGCGCGACCGAGCAAATGTTTAAAGTTCAATTCGACAAAGCGGTAGGGGGAAGCAGTTTCAAAAAACAAAGACTGGTAAAGATCGGACTGAGCCACGGCTCTGACAAAACCCGCGACCGTAATGTCACTGTTGCGGAGTTGTGACTCGGCACTGATCAGGCGTTGGCTTTCCATCACATGGGCATTACCCAAAACTTGGCGATAGACGGCCCGAATTACTGCTTGCAATTCATCTTCAGTAGCGTTAGGACGCAGCTCAATTGACTGTGTTTCGATCCAAAGTGCCATTTTAAATACCTCGTAAATTTAAATTGTGGTTGAATTATCAAAAAGCAGGAAATTATTAAAACCGAAAAATAATCATACAGGGTAAGCGGGGCCTGCCCTGTAGATCCTGATGATGTTAGATGATCTCAGTGATACTAACGATTTTGCCAGAAGTGCGATTAATCCGCTGAATTTGCGGAGTCATCTTGCTAGCTGAAACAATGTATTCAGTTGCACTGATGCGACGACGGGTATCGAATTTTGAACCCGATACCAAAATTTTGAACCGCTTTTCGGTACCAGAGCCAATCACGGTTGAAGTAGAAGCTTTGATCGCTGAGCTGCTGTTGGTGGCAACGGCATAGACTAATTGTGACGCTTGTACGGCACTATCAATTTGGGCAGGTCCACGATCTAAAGCAAACATGCGGTTATAGCCGACTTGTTTGGCGTTTCCTTCACTGCTCTTGCCGCGATCGTGAGGCACAACATTTTCACCAAAGGCGGATTGGTACTCTTCACTATCGATATAGGAATCGATTTCAGCGTTGTAGCCCTCAGCCACGCAGCGCACGATATGCTCAGAAACTTCTCTTTGATCCTGTGGGGCACGACCAAGTAGGTGCAGAAAGTTGAGTTCGACAAATCTATAAGGGGCACAAGATGAGAAGTATCGATCGCGATAAAAATCGGATTTAGCGACGGCCCGAACAAATTCCCGCACGCTGATCGATCGATCGCACAATTGTGACTCAGCCGATACCAGTCTTTCGCTCTCCATTACATGCGGGTTACCCAAAACCTGCTTGTAGACGTTACGGATTACCGTTTGGACTTCATCTAAGCCACTCGTGGGCCAGAGTTCGAGAATTGTGAGAGATGACATTGAAACTTATCTCCTAAAGTTTTATAAATTTATATTTCTAAACTGACAGGGGCAAAAGCCCCTAAATCAATCCTGAGATTCGCCTGAAATGCCTATATAGCTGTGACACTGGCAATTACGCCGCCCTGCTGGTGAATCCGTTGATATTCTTGGGAAAGTTTATCGTAGGACACCAAGAAGACCTGGTTAGCACGACGGAACTTGGAAATATTATTGAAGGCTTTGGCACGGTAGCCAGTGACTTCAATGCGGTAGACCTTACCACCAGAGCTAGCATCGACACCTTGGCGGCTGCGAGAAGTCACAGGCACATCAGAGAATCTAGCGCCATCACTGGCAGGAGAAATTACGGCGGTGGGAATACCTTGAATCACCAGAGAGTTGAGCTTAGGAGTCTTGCCTGACAGGTCACCTTTAAGGCTGCTGCTAGAAGCTCCACGCACCAACTGGAAGGTGTGGGTAAACTGCACCATGCTCTGGCAAGCTTCGGTCTTGTAGCCACGAATGTAGGGTACAAAGTTTTCGCCAAAGGCGTTTTGATACTCGTCACTGTCGATATAGGAGTCGATATCTGCCTCAAATCCCTGAGTGTCAAGAATGGTGCTATGTCCGCGCATTTCTTCGAGATCTAGCGGTGGGCGACCAAGCAAATGACGGAAGTTGAGTTCGATCGAACGGTATCTGGCACAACTAGTAAAAAAGCGAGAACAGTAAAGGTCAGACTTAGCAACTGCCCGCACAAATTCGCGAACACTCAGTTCACCAAGTTTAAATTGGGATTCTGGTACGGTGAGCCGCTCGCTTTCCATCACATAGGCGTTACCCAACACTTGTCGGTAGACTGCCTTGATGATGGTTTCGATTTCTTCTTGTGAGCGACCGGGAATCCATTCTACGGGAGGGGTTTCATCAAATAGGCTGACCCCTAAGCGCGAAGCTGGTCCAAAAGCCATTACACGATATCTCCTAGTTAACGAAAGAGTTTAATAAAAATGTTTCAACACGTAAAGAAATTTTTGATTACTGATCTGGGCAGATCAAAACCGAGTAGGTGAAACTAGTAAATGGATTTGCTTAAAAAAGTGCTTAAGGGAAAATCCAATCTCTACCTTCATTTCCAGATTCTTATGAGTGTTTATACGGTTTGTTATAATCGATTTTCTTACAAGTACGTAACCATGTTTGTCAAGATTTGTGAATCTCGATCGACTTTGCACAGCATTTGCACGACCAAGCTTCCAAGCTGATTAGCTTTGCTTTTGCTCGACCCCAAAACCAACCAGTAGAACTTCTTTCAAGGGTGAGTATGATTTATGCTGCCTTGAACTCGACTTTAAAAATGCTATCGGTGGGCTTAGAAGAGATCGTAGTGTCCCAGTCGATCGACCTTAAAAATGCTTCAATCGATCGAGTCTCGACCACATCGACACCCCATTCTCCTGTTTGTAAAGCATCAGGAGAGTCACTGGTAGGCGGCGTTGTTTTCAGTCCGCCTAAAACTAAAATTTCAGGCATGGTTGCTGGGGCTTTCGATCGACGCTGGTCTGCAAGAGCCTGAGCGCAAAATTCACCAACTTGCGATGGCGAAAATTCTTGGGTCGGAAACAAAATTTCGACCGTCCAATGAGGATGATTTACCAGCCGACATTGGCAAGCTGGATAGCGACTTAAACTCGATCGAAATACTTCTGCAAATTCTTCCCGACTCAGGGCTGGCACAATATCAGGCGTAAGATCGAAGTTATGAGAAAGCAGCATTCGCCCCTGAAGTTGTCCTGTTAATAGATCGCTCAAAATGGTTAATGGTTTAATTAAATTTGGTGTTTGTGCGTTTAGATTAACATTACAACTAGCTATAAGCTTTCTGCTGTCAGCCAAAGAATTGTATTGTTAAGTAGTAGACAAACCTGAGCTTAAACGGGATGCGCGAATGATATGGGTCGATTAGGTGTTTTGCTGCTAAATCTGGGAGGCCCAGACAAATTAGAAGATGTCCGTCCTTTTTTGTACAACTTGTTTTCTGACCCAGAAATTATTAGGATACCTTCGCCATTATTTCAAGCCCCTTTAGCTTGGTTAATTTCTACCCTGCGCGCCAAAAAATCTCAGGAAAATTACAAAAAAATTGGTGGCGGATCACCTCTACGTCGCATTACCGAGGAGCAAGCCCAAGCGTTGAAATCACAGTTACAACAGCATGGACACGAGGCGAATGTCTATATTGGAATGCGCTACTGGCATCCTTTTACCGAAGAAGCGATCGACCAGATCAAACGTGACAAAATTGAAGAGTTAGTGATTTTGCCGCTATATCCGCAGTTTTCGATCAGTACTACGGGTTCGAGTTTTCGACTCCTAGAGCGGCTTTGGCATATCGATCCAGAGTTGCAAAAAATTAAATATACGGTCGTGCCTTCTTGGTACAACAACTCTGGCTATTTACAAGCGATGGCTGACCTGATCGCCAGAAAACTCGATCAGGTTCCCAATCCCAGTCAAGCGCATATATTTTTCAGCGCACATGGTGTACCTGTAAGTTACATCACAGAAGCGGGCGATCCTTATCAAAAAGAGATCGAAGACTGTGCGGCTTTAATCATGGGCAAACTGAATCGCTCCAATCCTTACAAACTGGCGTATCAAAGTCGGGTGGGGCCAGTGGAATGGCTGCAACCTTATACTGATG
>JARCMB010000188.1 GCA_030248825.1 Pseudanabaenaceae cyanobacterium MP8IB2.15
AATGAATCTTGGAAAGCTATTTGGGATGAATATTTAGATTAACTCAATATCCAAATCGATAGTTAGGCTGAGAATCCTTCCAATAAATTCATGTCAAAACAGGAGATTCTTTAGAATGCTAGACGCTTTTACTAAAGTTGTTGCCCAAGCAGATACTCGCGGGGCTTACGTGAGTGACGATCAAGTTGATGCTCTGAAGCAAATGGTTGCCGAAGGTTCTAAGCGTTTGGATGCAGTCAATCGCATCACATCTAACTCAGCCGCAATTGTCACAAATGCAGCCCGCTCATTGTTTGACGAACAGCCCCAGTTGATTGCCCCTGGTGGTAATGCCTACACCCATCGTCGGATCGCTGCTTGTATGCGCGATATGGAAATCATTCTGCGCTATGTCACCTACGCTGTGTTCACTGGAGATTCCAGTATTTTGGAAGATCGTTGCCTCAATGGTTTGCGTGAAACCTACAGTGCTTTGGGCGTACCTGGTGGCTCCGTCGCAACTGGCATCGGTCACATGAAAGCAGCAGCAATCGCACTTGCTAATGACCCAAATGGTGTAACTCGTGGTGACTGTAGCTCACTCATGGCTGAGTTAGGTAGCTACTTCGATAAAGCCGCAGCAGCAGTAGGCTAATTTGCGCCTTTGTAGACTTCTACTTGAAGTCAAAGCATCAAATAGACAATTACTTTGCCCATTTTTTACACAATTTTTGAGAGGTACAAATGAAAACTCCTTTAACAGAAGCAGTAGCAACAGCAGATTCCCAAGGTCGCTTTCTCAGCTCCACCGAACTTCAAGTTGCCTTTGGTCGGTTTCGGCAAGCGGCAGCAAGTCTTGATGCTGCTAAGGGACTAAATGCTAAAGCTCAAAGCTTGGCAGAAGGAGCAGCTAACGCTGTATATCAGAAATTTCCTTACACCACCTCGATGTCAGGCAACAACTATGCTTCAACCCCAAGAGGCAAGTCAAAGTGTGTACGTGACATCGGCTACTACATTCGCATGATCACCTACTGCTTGGTTGCTGGTAGCACAGGCCCAATGGATGATTATCTTGTGAGTGGTTTAACTGAAATCAACCGTGCCTTTGACCTTTCTCCTAGCTGGTATGTTGAAGCTTTAAGGCACGTCAGAGGCAACCACGGTTTAAGTGGTGACCCTGCGGTAGAAGCTAATTCCTACATTGACTACGCGATCAATGCCCTGAGCTAAGGGTTCCTTCTCGCCCAGAGCCACAGAATATTCTGAAGTTCTGGGCATGTTTATTTCCCATAAATTATCAAGGAGCTCAGACATGACAAGTTCTATGGCAGCCGTACAGTTAGGATTTGAGCCATTTGCCAATGTATCTCCATTGGAACTGCGGGCAAATTGGAGCGAGGCTGATGTCAAATCAGTGATCTCTGCTGCTTATCGACAGGTGCTTGGTAACGAGCATTTGATGCAAGTAGAGCGCTTAATCAGCGATGAATCTTTGCTCACGAGTGGCAATATCACTGTTCAAGGTTTTGTGCGAGCATTGGCGCAATCAGAACTATATCGAACAAAGTTTTTTTCCTCAACGCCACAAGTCCGTTTTATAGAATTAAATTATAAACACCTTTTGGGTCGTGCTCCCAAAGATGAATCGGAGATTCGATATCACGTCGATCTCTATATTGAAAAAGGATACGAAGCTGAAATCAATTCCTATATTGATTCTCAGGAATATCAAGAAAATTTTGGCGAAGCGATTGTGCCCTATTACCGAGGGTTTGAGACTCAACGTGGTCACACAACCGTAGAGTTTAATCGGATGTTTCAGCTATATCGTGGTTATGCCAATAGCGATCGAGCTCAAGGCAAAAACAAATCGACTTGGCTGACTAGCGATCTCGCACGTAATTTAGCTAACCCAATTCGGACTCCCCATTTTGGCCAAGGTCTTGCTGGTACAACCAGTGGCGATCGAGGACAGCTTTATCGGGTGCGGTTTACTCAAGCCGATCGTGGACGGACAACTCAAATTCGTCGCAGTATGAGTGAATGTTTGGTTTCGTATGACCAACTCTCACCCACTCTGCAAAAGTTGAACCAGCGCGGTAGTCGGATTACGCAGATTTCTCCTGCTTAATCCGTTCTGCATTGGTTTAATCATTCATTGAGAATTTCCATCACTTAACTCAGGGCAAAGAAATTTTGTCCTGAGTTAAGTCTAAATAAGAAAGGAGAATAGTCTGTGGTGATTACAAATGCTGCTTCCCGTTTGGGAACTAGTGCTTTTAGCGATAGCAGCCCAACGGAACTCCGTCCCAACTGGACACCAGAGGATGCCAAAATCGCCATTAATGCCGTTTATCGTCATGTGTTGGGTAACGACTACATCATGGCAGTGGAGCGTTTGGTCAGTCTTGAGTCTTTGCTTAACAATGGTCAAATCACTGTGCGTGAGTTTGTCCGTGGTGTTGCTAAGTCTGATCTATATAAAACCAAATTTCTGCATCCAAATTTCCAAACCCGCGTGATTGAATTAAACTTCAAGCACCTACTGGGACGTGCTCCCTATGATGAATCTGAAGTAGTTGAGCATCTCGATCGATATCAAAATCAAGGTTTTGAAGCCGATATTGATTCTTACATCGACTCAGAAGAGTATGAAGTAAATTTTGGTGATGCCACCGTGCCTTACTATCGTGGGTTTTCGACCCAAATGGGGCAAAAAGGCGTTGGCTTTTCTCGGATGTTCCGCCTCTATCGTGGTTATGCCAATAGCGATCGATCCCAGCTTGAAGGCAATACTTCGCGGCTGGCGGCTGAACTTGCCCAAAATAGTGCTTCGGCGATCGTCGGCGCTTCGGGTGGTAATGAAGGATGGGCTTACCGTCCCTCTAAGCAAGGGGTAATGCCGAACCAAACTTTTGGTCGCTCCTCAGTTGGTTCCTCCGATCGACTCTACCGCATTGAGGTGTCGGGAATTTCTTTGCCCAGATATCCTAAGGTACGTCGGAGCAGTAAAGAGTTCATTGTTTCTTACGAACAGCTATCCAGCACGCTCCAACAGATTAATAAATTGGGTGGCAAAGTTGCAAGTGTGACAATTGCCCAATAAAAGCTTCTTACGAGTTCTTGACGATCGGTAATTCTAATCACTAGGAACTCGTAAGAAATCTCTGTATTTTTAATTTTTTTATTTATATATTTGGGAAATCTACTTTTATGATCGGTTCTCCTTCTACCGCCGACAATCGCATCTTTCTTTATGAAGTGGCAGGATTACGGCAAACTCCGCAAACTACAAATAATAGTTATCAGATTCGCACCAGCACCAATATTTTCCTCCAAGTCCCTTACAGTCGCATGAACGAGCAAATGCAAAGCATCAATCGGCTCGGCGGCACAATCGTCAGTATCCATCCTTTCGATCGGGACATGCCTAAAGACTTGCCTGAGAGTAAATCAACTGAACATAAAGAGAACGACTAAGGTATCGATCGATTTTCTTCTGACTGTCGATCGATTTGTGCGATTGCCAACTTAGCCAAAATTCTGATCACCTCTTCTGGAGCATTAAGCGCGGTTTTTAATGGTTCCATTGCGGTTCGATCGCCGATTTTGCCAAGGGAGTTGATCGCAGCTTTTCTCACATCTAGATCGGTATCTTGAATCGCCAAAATTAAATGGGGAACTGCGGCAGGATAATCTACCTGTCCCAAGGCAGCAGAGGCTTCTGTGCGAATGATTGCTTCAGGGTCGGTCAAAGCAGCGACCAAAAGATTACAGGATTTTTCATCTGACTGCTCTTGTGCCACATGACCAAGCGCCCCGATTACAGCGCATCGGACATCGATCGAAGCGGAGTTTAAAGCTTTGTAGAGATAATCTGCAGCTTCCGATCCAATAAACGCCAATGCCCAAGCAGCATGACCTTTCGTGTCTTGAGGCTGGTCGGGTGATGCCAAGATATCCAACAACGCAGGCACAGAAGCTTCACCTGTTCTAGCTAACGCGCCTGCGGATGAACTTCTGACTACCGTATCAGGATCGTTCAGAAAAGCTTGGAGTAAGTTCGGCACAGCACTGGGATCGGCAATCAGCGTCAGAGTTTTCGCCGCCGCCCGCCGCACCACAACATTTGGGTGATTTGCTAGAGCTTCGACTAGAAATGGGGTGACTGGTTCGCCAATTTCGCTTAGGGTTTCGGCAAACCTTAGCCGCACTAGTCCACGCGGGTCACCTAATCCCTCGACCAGTTGTTGTAGGAGTTGTCGATCGACAGGATCGAAAGTGTCAAGTGAAATCTGATCGTTAACTTTAGCGATTAGGGCATCATGCTCAGCTTGAATTTGCAGAACTGATTCGGAGTTAGTTG
>JARCMB010000189.1 GCA_030248825.1 Pseudanabaenaceae cyanobacterium MP8IB2.15
CTCAACGGGCAGATCAAGAAACTCAACGGGCAGATCAGGAAACTCAACGGGCAGATCAGGAAACTCAACGGGCAGATCAGGAAACTCAACGGGCAGATCAGGAAACTCAACAAAAAGAAAGATTGGCAGCTTACCTCAGATCGATTGGAATTAATCCTGATGAGGTTTGACAATTACAACCCATGAATTTCCTCCAAACTCTCCGGGCCTCGATCGTTTTTTATACCTGCATTCCCCTAGGTGGCGATCGAGAATTAGATTTTCGGGGCATCGCTGTGTACGCCCCCTTAGTTGGGGTAATGATTGGTGGCATTCTGGGTGGAGGCGATTACTTGCTGGCAATCCTGTCATCAAGCAAAAATAATGAAATAGCTTTACTGCGAGCCTGTCTCGTGATTTTGGCGGGAGTTTGGTTGACAGGTGGACTGCATCTCGATGGCGCGATCGATACGGCTGATGGTTTAGCTGTCACCGATCCAGAGCGGCGGTTGCAAGTGATGGCAGATAGCACAACTGGAGCTTATGGTGTGATTGCGGCGATCGCAATTCTGCTGATCAAAATTTCGGCTTTGTTATCAATTCCTGATGCTCGAATCTGGGTGTTAATGTCAGTGTCGGCTTGGGGGCGATGGGGGCAATTGTACGCGATCGAAGCTTATCCGTACCTTAAAGCCAATGGCAAAGGCAAATTTCACCAAGCAGATATTCAGACTTGGCAAGTTTGGCTAGTCTGGTTCTTGTTAATCAGTGTTAGCCTAGGACTGGGATTTGTGTTCGATCGAATGCAATTTGCGATCGCAATCACAGCACTCGGTTTTAGCTTTGCCTGGGCAACAGGGGCATGGTTTAATCGCCAATTTGGCGGACACACAGGTGATACCTACGGTGCTACAGTAGAGTGGACAGAAGCTTTGACTTTAGCTATGATCGCTCTCTTTACTGCCCCTCGGTTTACACTCTAGTAATCGTTGCTGCTTAAATTTTGCTTATCTTGCTTAAACCTACAAACATGTCGCCAGAATTTGCTGTTTATTCCGATGATGCACCTGACTCGCCTGAAGAAGCTTGTGGCGTATTTGGTATATTTGCACCTCAACAAGAGGAGATTGCGAGACTAACTTACTTTGGACTTTATGCCTTACAACATCGCGGTCAAGAGTCTGCGGGCATTGCCACCTTTGAGGCTTCAGGTGAAATGCATATCTACAAAGATATGGGGCTAGTAGCTCAAGTATTTGGCGAGAAAGCCCTAGCAGGACTGCCTGGAAATTGGGCAATTGGTCATACTCGCTACTCCACTACTGGGTCAAGCAAGCTGGCAAATGCTCAGCCGATCGAAGCTTCTACTCGTCTCGGTAAATTAGCTCTGGCGCACAACGGCAATCTCGTTAACGCTACCGAATTACGCGGCGAATTACTCGCCCAAGGTCACATTCTCAACTCCTCATCCGACTCTGAAGGCATTACCTACGCGATCGCCGAAGCCGTAGACAATGGGCAAGACTGGATCGAAGCAATTAAAACCGCTTTGCGTCGTTGCCAAGGAGCTTTTAGTTTGACGATCGGTACACCATCTGGGATCGCAGGAGCTAGAGATAGCTACGGGATTAGACCGTTGGTAATTGGGCAATTACCCGATCGAAGCTATGTATTAGCTTCTGAAACCTGCGGATTAGACATCATCGGAGCCGACTACGTAAGAGAAGTTGAGCCAGGTGAATTGGTATGGATCGACGAATCGGGATTACGTTCTTGGCAGTGGGTCGAGACCTCTACGCCTACGCCCAAACTCTGCGTATTTGAGATGATCTACTTCTCCCGCCCCGACAGCATTGTGAATGACGAAAGCCTCTATAGCTATCGGATTCGCTTAGGTAAAGTGCTCGCTGCCGAATCTAATGTTGATGCCGATCTGGTGATCGGCGTACCAGACTCAGGTATTCCTGCGGCGATCGGGTTTTCGCAAGTATCGGGCATCCCCTATGGCGAGGGTTTAATCAAAAACCGCTACGTCGGACGTACCTTCATTCAGCCAACTCAGGCAATGCGAGAGTCAGGACTACGCATGAAGCTCAACCCACTCAAAGATGTGCTAAAGGGTAAGCGTGTAATTGTCGTCGATGATTCGATCGTGCGTGGTACGACAAGCCGTAAAATGGTAAAAACATTACGAGAAGCTGGGGCGATCGAAGTGCATATGCGGATTTCATCGCCGCCTGTGACTCATCCCTGCTTTTATGGAATCGATACAGACACTCAAGATCATTTAATTGCCGCAACTAAAGAAATCGAGGCAATTCGCCAAGCGATCGACGTTGATACCCTTGCTTACCTGAGTTTGGATGGAATGCTCAAGGCAACCAACACCGATCCAACTCACTTTTGTACCGCTTGTTTCACAGGTGTATATCCGATCGACGTTCCTGACAAATTAAAAAGTCTTAAACTCATCCACGAATCCTAGATCCATGACTAAAATCCTGTTTCATCTGGCATTTCCTGTCGTCGATATACCCAGCACCAGAGACTTTTATGTTGATGGTTTAGGTTGCTTGTCGGGGCGAGAATCCCCTAATTCGATCATTCTTAGTCTGTATGGGCATCAACTAGTTGCTCATGTGATCGACAATCCTGTACTAAACCAGCAACCAGGGATCTATCCGCGCCACTTCGGTCTGGTGTTTTATTCTGAGAGTAATTGGATGGCTTTACTCGATCGAGTCCAATATAAACAGATTAAGTTCTACCAACCACCCAAAGTTCGCTTTGCCGATACGCCACTTGAGCATCGCACCTTCTTTTTGTCCGATCACTCAGGCAATTTATTAGAGTTTAAGCACTATAAGTTTGAGTCAGCGATTTTTGGTGAAACTGAGTATAACCAGATTGGGGACACAGTTTGTGAATCTAATCAAAATTCCAAGAACTATGTCCGTAATGACTCAGGTAAGTAGTACTGTTCCTGATAGCTGGCATATGAAAGTTAAATGATAGAGATCCGATCAGAACTGTTAAATTGATAAGTAATTTGTTAGCCGATAAGGATTTGAGGATGAGCGATATAATTTTTCCTGGTTCCGCCGTCAGAGTTGTGAATACTGGCGATACCTATTACGGGTTTGAAGGGCAAGTGCAAAGGATCACCGATGGTAGGGTTGCTGTAATTTTTAGTGGAGGCAACTGGGAGAAGCTAGTCTCTTTCCGTCAATCTGAATTAGAAGTAGTTGATGCCACCGCTAGCCCTGGCAAGGGTAGAAAGAAAAAATAAACTAACTAATCCCTCTTTCAGGTAGAGTGATTAGTTATTATGCCGATTTACTTCGGCTTGGAGCCACTCGTCTACAGGTTGCCCATCTCGGCGTTGGAGCTTGATTTCGGTGGTTCTAGTGCCCGTTTCGGTGATCTTGCTCTGAAACAAAATTGTGTAATCACTAGGATTGTGATCGCGTTCTTTCAGCCAATCTTTTACCTTAATCTCCGCAAAAAAAGGCTGACCCTGCTCTAATAGTCGATCGACTTGCAGACGCAGGTTAAAAGGGTTCGTTTGGGGCATTTCAACAAGTCTTGATTGCAGTTAATCGATCATGATCGAAATTATTTCGATCGCTATTCGGGCAAATTACTTAAACCCAAATTAACTTAATAATTTAATCATGATTTTGTTTAAGTAAAACCCTTGTAAAAGCTTAAACAAAAATTGAGCAGAGATCTCTACAAGAAACAATTATAAGAACCTAATTCAATTAGCTTGAATTAAAAAACTTATCGACAAATTATCTATAGATATAGATCGCAAGAAACTATTGAGCAGCTACGGCTGCGACATTGGTAGATGGGGCAACTGTAGGATTATAAGCAATCACAGTTAAAGATTTCACACTTTTGTCATGACCTCTTGAGGAGTCAATACTAACCACAGTATAGGATTTAGCATTAGCAGCTTTAAAAACGTCGCCAATTACCAGTGGCTTATTCTGCATTAGTGTGCCAATGAAACGCTGATGTAAATCCATCATTAAGTACTGCATAACAAAATCTCCTCTTGAATTAACTGAATAGTGAATTGAGCGTAAATGTAATTTATATACAGTTGTTAGATTGCATATATTTTGTCTGGTTTTGCTAAACCTACCATCTATATACCATCGTTTTCCCTAAAGGAATATATTGGTAGACAAATTTCTTTTTTTATTTACGACTTTTTGAATTTATTCTGTGAATCTGATTGACCAACTATTTGATTTAATTCAGAATTTAGTCTAGTGTTAAGTCCCAAAATCCCAGAACCCAGCTTGAATTTAATGTTGAACCCAGATCTAAGCCTCAATTATTCTCTCGATCATCAGCTTAGTAGCTATGACTACGAACTACCGATCGATCGAATCGCCCAAAACCCAGTTGTACCCAGAGATAACTCGCGGTTACTAGTGGTAGAAAGCAATAGAAATATCGATCACCGACGGTTCGATCAGCTTGCCCAGATACTACGGGCAGGAGACTTGCTTATTCTCAATGACACTCAGGTAATTCCTGCTCGCCTATATGGCAACAAGCCGTCTGGGATGAACGTAGAGATTCTACTAATCGAACCTAGAGATGTCAACTGTTGGTTAGCTTTAGTTAAACCAGGTAAACGTTTACCCGTTGGTAGCAAGATTATCTTTAGCCAAGAAGTCAAAGCGACTGTGATTGAAATCGACGTAGTAACTGGCGGTAGAGTTTTAGAATTCGATCTTGGCATCGATCGAACGATGGATGAAGTTATGACTGAACTAGGACAAATTCCCCTCCCCCCCTATATTAACGCCTCACAAGCCGATCCATCACAATATCAGACCGTTTATGCCGAGAAAAAAGGGGCGATCGCCGCGCCAACCGCAGGATTACACTTTACCGATCGACTGTTAGCAGAACTGGCAGATCTGGGTGTAGCGCAGACTCGGATTACGCTGCATGTTGGGATCGGCACATTTCGTCCTGTGGAAACTGAGGATATTACGCAGCATGTGATGCATCAGGAGTGGTTGGAGGTTTCGGCGCAATCGATCGACGCGATTAAAGCCACAAAAGCTAGGGGTGGGAGAGTAATTGGCGTTGGTACGACTGTCGCAAGGGCGTTGGAGAGCAGCAAGTTAGAACCATTCCGAGGCAAGACTAACTTGATGATCTATCCAGGCTATGAATGGCAAGTGCTAGACGGACTGATTACGAACTTTCACTTACCCAAGTCAAGTTTGTTGATGCTGGTGGCTTCATTTCTAGGCGATCGAGGTCGGGAGAGATTGCTAGATATCTATGCCAAAGCGATCGAGCACCAATATCGGTTCTATTCTTTTGGCGATGCGATGGTGATCGTTAACCAAGACTGAGGCTTCGACTCCTTAATCACCGATAATTGATCGTTGTTAACGATCGAAATTAATTTTATGACTGCCCAAGAAATTGAATCTGTAATTTTGCAAGTCCTGCCTGGTGCTCAAGTTCAGGTGCAAGATCCGATGAACGATCGACAGCATTTTGCGGCTGTGGTGATTGCTGAGCAATTCACAGGTTTAACGATGATTAAGCAACACCGATTAGTGAATGACGCGCTCAAGCAATACATCGATAGCGGCGCAATTCATGCAATGCAGCTCAAAACCTACACGATCGCGCAGTGGCAAGAATCGAGTGTGCAATTTGGCTAATCGTCAGTAAATTAATTACCAAAACTTAGAAAGCATGTCATCACCTGCAATTCCAGATCGAAAAACTGAGCGACTCAGCTTCATGACAAAGCTGGCTTATGGCGCGGGAGATTTGGGCCCAGCAATTACGGCGAATATTCTGTCATTTTTTCTGCTGTTCTTTTTTACAAATGTGGCAGGACTGGATGCGGGACTAGCAGGATCGATTTTGCTGATCAGTAAGGTTTGGGATGCAATCAACGATCCGATTGTGGGGGTGCTGACCGATCGAACTCAGTCACGTTGGGGGCGGCGGCTGCCTTGGTTGTTGTATGGCGCGATTCCGTTTGGCGTATTTTTCTTTTTGCAATGGATTGTGCCAACTACAGATCAATGGGGACTGTTTTGGTATTACATCGCGATCTCCGTGATGTTCAATACTTTCTACACGGTGGTGAACTTACCGTACACGGCTTTAACCCCAGAGCTGACCCAAGACTACAACGAGCGCACAAATCTCAGCAGCTTTCGGTTTACGTTTTCGATCGGCGGTAGCATTCTTTCTTTGCTCATCGCTCAGGTGATTTTTGCCCTAGTCAAGTCCAATCAAGGATCGGAAAACTTGCAATACATGGTTTTAGGCGGTGTATGTGCGATTTTGGCGGTGTTGTCGTTGTACTGGTGTGTGTATGGCACACGCGATCGAGTTCTCGCCAAAGAAGCCGAACGGTTGGCAAATCAGGCATCACAACCGATTGAAGCTCCAACCCCCTTGTTTGAACAACTGCGGATTGTATTTAGCAATCGCCCTTTTCTCTATGTGATCGGGATTTACTTCTGTTCATGGCTGGCTGTTCAAGTTACGGCTTCGATCATTCCTTACTTTGTCGTCAACTGGATGCAGCTAACTGAAGCTGATTTTATCCAAGTCACGATCGCGGTGCAGGGAACGGCTTTGGTGATGTTGTATGTCTGGAGTGCGGTCAGTGCGAGATTTGGCAAGAAAGCCGTTTACTTTATGGGCATGGGATTGTGGATTGTGGCTCAGGGTGGACTATTTTTCTTGCAACCTGGACAGGTAGGCTGGATGTATGTTTTGGCGGTGATGGCGGGGTTTGGGGTGTCAACTGCTTATTTAGTGCCGTGGTCAATGATTCCCGATGTCACGGATCTGAATGAGTTGAGAACTGGCAAACGGCAGGAGGGCATCTTTTACGCCTTTATGGTGTTGCTGCAAAAATTAGGACTGGCTGTCGCATTATTTTTCTTGGGACAGGCCCTTTCTTGGTCAAACTTTGTCGAAAAAATTCCTGGGCAACCCTCACCGATTCAGCCAGAATCTGCACTTATGGCAATTCGGATTGCGATCGGCCCGTTGCCGACGATCGCCTTACTCTGCGGTCTGGTGTTGGCTTATTTTTACCCGATTACCAAAGAAGCCCACGCCGAGATTTTACAGAGATTGCGCGATCGACACCTCGATCGAATCAGCGATCGGGAAAATTTAAAACTTTAAGAGGGGCGAGTTTAAATTTAAACTAAGAAAGCACAAATTTTAGATCACTAGATTTAAGGACGTTTACTTTGCGTAGAATTGCGATCGCTGGCAACTGGAAAATGTATAAAACCCAGGTTGAAGCCAAAGAGTTTTTAACTAATTTCTTGGCAGAGCTGAAATCAGGATCGGCTGACAATAAGCTGACTCTGTTGTTTGCCCCATTTACAACTCTGCCTGTAATGCTCGCGGCAACTGGAGCGTACGGCTCATATGGCTTGAATATTGGGGCGCAGAATCTCCATTGGGCTGACAATGGCGCATTTACAGGCGAAATCTCCGCACCGATGTTAGTAGAACTAGGGATTAAATATGTAATTGTTGGGCACAGTGAACGGCGACAATTTTTCGGCGAAACCAACGAAACCGTAAATCAACGCCTCAAGGCAGCGCAGAAACATGGGATCACACCGATTTTATGTGTCGGTGAGAGCAAGCAGCAACGCGATCGAGGCGAAACCGAAGCTTGGATCATGACCCAGCTCAAACAAGGACTAGAGGGTGTGGATCAGCAAAATTTAATCATTGCCTACGAACCAATCTGGGC
>JARCMB010000190.1 GCA_030248825.1 Pseudanabaenaceae cyanobacterium MP8IB2.15
AATTAGTTAATCGAGAAAAATTTAAATAGGAGAAAAATATATGTCAAAGGTTGAAAAGCTACCCGATCTAACCGATCCAGCCCTACTTGCGAAGCTGGAAAAAAACATGGGTCACAATTACTATGGTGAACCTGCTTGGCCGAACGATCTGCTCTACATCTTCCCTGTAGTAATTATGGGATCGATCGCGCTGTGTGTTGGTTTAGCTGTGCTCGATCCTGCCTCGATCGGCGAACCTGCTAACCCATTCGCCACCCCTCTAGAAATCTTGCCAGAATGGTATCTCTACCCAGTATTCCAAATTCTGCGGACTGTGCCTAACAAGTTGTTGGGTGTTGTCTTGATGGGTGCTGTACCAGTGGGGCTGCTGTTGATTCCGTTCTTTGAAAATTTCAACAAGTCTCAAAATCCATTCCGTCGCCCTGTGGCAATGGCAGTGTTCTTGTTTGGCACTTTGTTCACGATCTACCTTGGTATTGGTGCGGCGATGCCGATCGACAAGTCATTGACTCTCGGCTTGTTCTAATTAGTTTTAGCAAATTAGAACCAGTCTAAAAAGCCCACTTTCGACGTAGAGAGTGGGCTTTTTGCTCAGAATAAACCTTGGAGAATTAATTTGTGGCAAAAGATCCAAGCGATCCTCCAAATCAGAATCGGATGCAGGGGCTAATGCCGCCTGGAAGTGCACCATTTGGTTACAAGCGAGGTAAGGATAAATATGCGATCGATCGGGTAAATGCGTCGATCGTCAAAGAATTCTTCGATCGCTTTTTGTTGTACGGATCTTTACGCGGCGCGGTGCGATACATTGCCCAAAAGTGCAATAAAGTGATTGCTGTTTCTACTGGTCGTTATTGGTTGACTAATCCTGTTTATCGCGGCGATCTTGCCTATAAAGTTGCCAATCAACTTACAGACGATCGCCGAAGTGGTATCGATCCCGCAATTTTGGCATGATTTATCCGAGTCAGAACGGCGGTTCTATTTCCGTGAATTTATCCGTGCCGTGCGTGTCGATCCATCTCATCCTCAGTGGGATGTGCAGTTGGTGTTTGTGTTTTAACCGCTAGCGACGTGAGATCCCCAGAAAGGAATCAGATTGGAATCGATCGGCAGTGTTGGAATAGACCACAACCGATCCTTGAATTGAGTTAAGCATTCGTCTGACATTCGTGGGCGTGATTTTGGTGAGATCGGGATTTTTGTCGTAAACAAGCTGGATTAAGCCTTTCCCACTCATGAAAAAGTAGCCGTAATTTGACTGAGGCAGATCTTGAATTGCCGTTTTAAATATGGGAGCTTGACTGAGTGAGAGCGCAGGTTTGGGATTTAATGCTGCCATTGGGCCCGTGCCTGTAGTAAAGATCAGAGTGTTCCGATTCGCCCAGCCATAGGCGAATACACTTTGCGGAGCCGTTTTTTTATTAGGAGCTGGGGTTTCCCAACTGGTAACAGACCGTTTGTTGACTAGACGTTGAGTCACCTTGAAGCTGCCACCAGTCACAGATTTAGCAAACTTACTCAGCTTTGCTAGAGCCGCATTAGCCGCAGCTTGATTGGTCGTCTGTACAACCAAGGCGAGACTTAAATTTAGATCGAATGATTGAAAGAACCCTTTATTACTAGGAAATAGAATCACCGCATATTCACCATCCAGCCAAGGCAGGATATCTCGCTCTAAATCCATGCCAACAAGTTGAGGTGTAAATTCACGCACACCATCAATGATTGGTTTAAGCGTGGGATATAACTTTGTAGTTTGGAGTAAGTAAAACCATTGCTCCCTAAAGCTGCGGCTGGAAATTGAGACGTATGTATCTGCGGGTAATTGCGCGAGGATTTGACTGGATTTGATCGCGGGTTCGATCGGACTGGGTGTAGTCAAGTAAGCGATCGACTGACTACGAATACCATCAGGTTGAGTCCAGATAAATCCCTCATAGGTGCTGTACAGTTTTGCTTCTTTGTCGATCGAATCCGCAAATATCTTGCGTTCACTCGGACTTGAGATCCCACTCCGATCGACTAATGCTTCCGAAAACTGTTCGAGCAGGATTTTGTAGTCAGAATAGGCGGCGACAATCGATCGATCCCATTGTGGATGTTTGACTGTGCGCTGAAATTCTAGGCGATTGGATAATGGTTTGAGATTTGTCTGGGCATCAATTTGCTGCTTAATTACTTCGGCATTGGATGAGACGAGTAAATATTCGGGTAGAGCCGCAATCGCAATTTTTCGCTGCTTGAGATCTAGATCTATCATCTCTGCGATCTTGATAATCTCACCACTGGGGCGAACTTCAGCTTGGACTTCTAATATCTTTATGCCTTTGTAATCTTGCTCAACTGGAGTTTGACTCTTCACCAACTTAGCCAGAAAACGATCGAGTTTGACGCGATCTTTAACAGGTAAGATGGCGATAACCTGAGGGTTTTTGCTTGTTTCTTTGCTTGATTCTTTACTAGCTTTCTGATTGGGAGCAGCAAAGACCGCGATCGCGACTCGATCGGTCAACCAAGGTTGAATATCAGTACGAAACTGGATATCCTTTGGCAGAAATTCTTCAAGCAAACTGAATGGATTTTGCCGAGCAGGAAAAAGTTGAGTGAGACTACTCCATGCTTCAGAACTGGTATTGAGAAATATCACGCCAGTGACTCGATCGGGCAAAAATTTTGCCGCCACAGGCATCCCTGTTAATTCTGCTTTTGGGATCCGATCGATTTTCTGGACAATTTGTGGAGCAGGGGCTGTGGGTTTAATGAGAGTCGATCGAGACTCAGACGTAACAGGATTAATACTTACAAGCAGAGATGCCAAAACCAACGGAAGACTCACCACAACTTATCGCCCAGTAACTACGGTGAAATCTTACCCCAAAACATGTGCTGGCATCTCACTAACGTCTCGATTCTGAGTAAAATTCGCTTGGTTCAAGATATTTTGCGACAAACATTTGGCGATAAGCTTAAGATCGAACGCTTAATTTACTTACACAGCAGGTAATCGCACCGTGAACAATCCATTAAAGGCAAGCTTGGAGCCGCTCTTGTCCGCCGCCTTGAAAGTATTTGTGCGTCATGGATATCGCAATACTACGATCGAATTAATCACCCAAGAGACCACGATCGCGGAGCGCGAAATTTGCCGTCATTTTTCTAACAAAGAAGAATTGTTTATGGCGCTGATCGATCGAGTGACTCGGCATCGCACACCGATTATCTCTAGTTTAGAATCGCTAGACAAGCAGCCCAGAGTTGGTTTGCCTCGGATGGCAGCAAGAATGCTAGCAAAGATGAATGACAAAGAATATCTCGCGATCATCAGAATTATTATCGGTGAGTCGGGTAGTTCCCCAGAACTGGCAGAATTTTATATGACCACGATCATCGACCATAGCAACCAGTACCTCAGTGATTATTTTGCGTCACACCCCGAACTCAAAATTAAAGATCCTGAAGCAACAGCGAGAATTTTTCTAGGCGCACTGATCGCATTTGACATATCTCAAGGTGTGCTGTACGGAGATCGAACCAGCCATATCGAGCACGATCGCATAATTAACACGCTCGTGGATTTAGTCCTTGCCCATGCCGATCGTTAATGTTTCTGATTGTAAATGCTGGTGAAGCTTAACTTTAAGATTATCAACGTTTTGTCAGTATTGACGATCAGTTGGTATTTACTCAAAGTATAGAAAAATTCGGCTTTTAAGCATCGATTAGGGATAAAACAATATGTTTGACAAAATATTGCTAGCTGTAGACGGTTCTGGTCGATCGAGGGAAGTGATGAATATGCTGCTGCAACTGCCGAGTATGAAGCGATCTCAAGTCACGGTGCTACATGTGATTCCAGTTCAGGCAAGTGCTGATGGCTTAACCGAATATCGCTTAGCAGGTGAACGGATTCTCGATCGAGAAGCCACAAGTTTAAATTTAGACTCGACTAATCCGCCGATCAGAATGCTGGAAGAAGGCGATCCGAAAAATGTCGTCTGTCGGGTTGCCGATGAACTCAAGCCCGATCTGATGATTATGGGATCGAGAGGGATGGGGCGGTTACAGGCAATTTTGGCAAATTCCGTCAGTCAGTATGTGTTTCAACTGGCGATGGCACCGATGCTGTTGGTCAAGGATGATGTCTACATCAAAAGTGTAAGAAGTGTGATGGTTGCGGTTGATGGCTCCCCTGCCGCCGATCAAGCATTGGATCTGGCAATTAATCTGATAAACGGGTTAAAAGAAACTGAGATTTTATTAGTGCGGGTAGGGAAGAAAAAAGATGAAGCTAGTCCTGAGTCTGATGCGGCACTAGCTGCCGCAATCGCCAAACTCAAACGCTTTGGGATTTCACATCGGGACTTTTTGCGCTCTGGCGACCCTGGCAAGGAAATTTGTAAGGTTGCCGAAGAAACTGGGACGAGTTTGTTGGTGATCGGCTCACCAGATCGTCGCCCTTCGATTGCCAAGAACCTGCCCGATCTCGATCGACTGTTAGGTAATTCGATCTCAGACTATGTAAGGGTCAACGCCACTTGTCCTGTACTACTGACTCGTCCTAAAGTCGAGTGAATTAAGCCCTCAAATAAAGCCCTACCGTCAGTGTTGCCCAAAATTGGATCGGCGGCTCGCTCAGGGTGGGGCATCATCCCTAAGACATTGCCCTCACGGTTGCAGATCCCCGCGATGTTGCTCAGCGATCCGTTGGGGTTAGGGTCAGAGTAACGAAACACGATCTGATTGTTGTCCTCTAATTCCTTTAAGGTGGCAGGATCGGCGTAGTAGCAGCCCTCGCCATG
>JARCMB010000191.1 GCA_030248825.1 Pseudanabaenaceae cyanobacterium MP8IB2.15
AAAAAAAAACTCTAATCTCCAGCGAACAGTCTTCAGAGAGGGTAAAAGAGCTACGTTATGAATTTCGGAGTTGGCTAGATCAAGTCGATGTCCGCAATCTGATATTTATCGATGAAACAGGTATAAATCTAGCAATGACAAGACGTTACGGCAGAGGAGAAAGGGGGAAACGTGTCTATGACGACCGCCCAGGTAACAAGGGTAAAAATGTCACTTTAATCGGAGCCATGAGTGATGAAGGCTTAATCGCGACAATGACTTTAACTGGTGGGTTAGACACTGAGGCTTTTTTAGTATTCATCGAGCAAATATTACTACCCACATTATGGGTTGGGGCAATTGTGGTGATGGACAATCTACCAGTTCATTATGCTAATGCTGCTAGGGCTTTGATTGAATCGGTTGGTGCTCTGGTTAAGTTCTTGCCTCCTTACTCACCTGATTTATCTCCGATTGAGTTGTGTTGGTCGAAATTAAAGGAGATTCTCCGTTCGGCTAAAGCTCGTACTTCTGATATTCTTGATACTACTATTTCTGCTGCTATCGATTTAATTACAGAGGATAATGCTCTCAGTTGGTTTCATCATTGTGGCTTAGTTCTTGAACCTATTAGATGACTCTTGCGTGGCTGGATTGTTCGCAATTTGCTGTAATTGCACTACACTGCTTGTCTTGTGATTACTACACAGTGCATCCAACAAGTCCATGGCACTGTCTGCTAAATGCTTGAATTGGTTGTATAACTCTCCACGGAATTTTTGAAATTCTGACTCTGTGACAATTATTGGCATAATGGCTTGAGGGATGATGATCTGTTTTTGGTTGAAATTTTCATTATCCCTTTTTCCTTAAAATCTATCTTTTTTTTGCTTCAATCTTGTCCAAAGTTCAATAAGTAAGATGCTCAAACAAATCATATTTGCCACTGCCCTCTGTTGCGGAATTTCTACTTTAGCGATTACTTCGTCGATCGAACACACTCCAGCTCAAACTTCAGACCAAACTAGCGACTGGATCTATCTCAGTGGTAGCGATCGAGGCAAACTCTATCTCAGCAAGAATGTCGCGCGACATCCCAAACAACCCAGTCGCGTATTTTACTCATTTCTGATTGTGCTCACCTCTCCGATCGCCATCCGTGAAGATGATGTCCAAGCAACAAGCATTAGAGGCGAAGTGATCGGTTCTTGCGAATCACCATCCGCCAAGTTACTCAGCTTAACCCTGTTCGACCAAAGCGGCACTCAAATTACTAAGGTCAATCCTAAAACAATGCCAATCGATCGAAAAGAGATGATCGAAAATGTCAAACCTGGTTCCTTTGGTGGTGCTTTCCTCAAAACCGCCTGCAAAATAAGTAAAAAGTAAAAAGGTAAAAGTGAAAATTACTTGATATCCCTCGCCTTTACGGTGGGGATTTTTTGCTCAGGTCTGACTAGAACTATTGCGATAAGTTTGTGTTAGTTGAAGAAGTTACGTCGAGCAAATATTACTACCAGTTTTAAATAATTCAACTAAACCCTTACTAGGAAAGAAACACGCCTGAACTTAGCTAGATTTTTTAGGGAATTTGGACTTAATTCAGATTTACTTGTTGCATATTGAAGTCATTTATACTATCTTGATAAGAATAACTCTCATTAACTAACTATAATTTCAACCGTTTAGGTAAATATCTCGCTAGTTTTTGGGTAGGAGTTATGCAGTCTTTATAATATTTTTTAGGGTAGTTACGTGGTGTCTCAATCAAAATTTTCTCGTCTTCAACTCTCTACCTCAGGGCTTTTGCTTGTCTTAGCATCGTCGGTCTAAGCATGATCGGGGGCTGTGTCGATCCAGCAACTCCACCTCCAGTGGCTACAAGTGCGGCAATGACATCTTCTACCAAGATTAATATCAACACCGCCTCGATCGCGGAGCTAGACAAACTTGAACTACCAGGTACAAAGCCTTCGCTCTCAGAACGCATCCAAGGGACTAGACCCTACAGCGATTCTGAAGATATGGTCAAGAAAAAAGCGATCTCGAAAGAAGAGCTTGATTTGATTAAAAACCTTGTTACAACTGAAAAATAGGATTAATTATGGACTTCAGTGGCGCACTTCCAACCTTCTTGATTACTCTCCGAGAAGGAACGGAAGCAACTCTAGTGGTTGGGATTGTGTTGGCTTATTTGAGTAAGGCAAAGCAATCATTTTTAAATAAATGGGTTTACCTTGGTGTTGTAGCAGGATTATTTGCTAGCAGCATCATGGGTGGGGTGGCTCAGAAGTTAATCGGTGTCTTTAGCGGTACTGTCTATTACCTGACCAAAGGGATTTTCTCTTTTGCGGCGATCTTGATGTTGAGTTGGATGCTGATCTGGATGACCCAACAGGCAAAGACGCTGAGGCACCAAGTCCAATCAAGTATTGAAGGTGCTCTGAGTGGTTCTGAGAAAAACAAAGCTGGTTGGGCATTATTTACATTGATCTCTGTGGCAGTTTTGCGCGAAGGTGCTGAAACCGTGCTGTTCATTGCTGGGACTTTCTCTCCCGACCAAACTCAGTCAGGTTTATCTCAATATGCACCAGCGATCGGTTGTGCTTTTGGAATTGCGGCGGCGATCGCTCTTGGTGTAGCGATCTTCAAATTTGGCATGAAGTTAGATATCCGTGCCTTTTTTGAGATTCTGGGTATTGTATTGGTGCTGATTGTGTCAGGGCTAGTGATTACTTCTCTTGCGGCTTTTGACTTGGCAAATACGATCGATAAAGTATTTAATCCGATTACTCAGTCCTATGAGTTTCTCAATCCGCCTAGCAAGTACGTTTCTTGGTTTGTTTTGGGACCTCAAGTAACTGATACTTCAGGGTTTATGCCTGCGGATAAATTGCCAGGTATTATTTTTGCGACTCTATTTGGTTACTCTGACAAGTTATACGCAACCCAAGTAGTGGGATATTTTATCTTTCTGTTCACAATTGGGACTTTGTATTTTCGCTCGCTCTCAGGTAAGTCACTTATGCCGCAGAGAGTTTTTCGCAGAATCCGCAGAACTAGAAAAACAAGCTAAAGATCGCTAGATCGCTTAATTTTTAACCTCTAATCCCAAATACTCCGTTTGCCATGCTACGGCGAGTTTTACCTTATCCATCAATTATCCATATTAAGCATTATGAGATTTCCCCTATCCAAAAAGAGTTTAGGTGTGGCGTTAGTGATTTCGACTCTGGCGATCGCACAGCCCTAGCCAACCTGAAGCAACCGTACCATCTGCATCAATATCGTCAACATGGACACAAGCGATCGAATTGCCATGATCAAGTTTCTATGAGTTCTCCTTGAAGAACAGGGAATGATCGCCAATTATCGCGGTCATTTTGTCATATTGAGATAGGTTGAACGTCTAGATCTCTAGAATACATCAGCCACCAATGCATCGGGTTCGGCTTCAAACTTGGCGGCGTTTAGGGCTGTGACTGTAGCTTGAGCATCTTTGACCCAAAACTGATTACCAAAACGGATAACTTGACGCTCGACAGTTGCAATGATCGGAAACTTGCCCTTTTCAGGCTCGGTGACTTGTCCCTTGAGAATATTGCGTAATCGATCGAGTTGTTGGATATCCATCGCTTGTTCGCGGCTGAGGTTGACCCGCACCATCTTCACCGACTCTACCGTTTGCATATCTTCTACAATCAGTTGGGTTCGATCGTCTTTTCGATCGACCTTTCCCCACATCATCAAGCGCATATCTTTTTTAATCATCGACTGCACTTGGATATAAGTCTTCGGAAATACCACCGCTTCACAACTACCAGTCAGGTCTTCGATTTGCAAAATTGCCATTCGATCGCCCTTTTTGGTAATAACCTCCTTAATATCCAAAATCAAGATAATCGCTGTGATGTTAGAAGCTTCAGAGCATTCTTCCAAGTCGCTCAAATTTGTGGGAGCCATTAGCCTTGACGACTCTTTTACGGATTTGAGTGGGTGGTCGGAAATATAAAATCCTAGGAGTTCTTTCTCTAATTGCAGTTTCTCTTGAGCAGGAAAATCTCCGACTTTCGGCCCACTGGGGATATCCTCAAAAGCATCGACTACTGGTTCGCTACCTCCGCCCAACATATCGAATAGATTTCCCTGCCCCGAAACTCGATCCTTTGCTTTGCGCGAAGCCCATTCTAGCGTAGGTTCTAAGTCGCTGATTAATTGACGACGATTGGGCTGGATTCGATCGAAAGCTCCCGTCTGGATCAGGGCTTCTAGAGCTTTCTTATTTACCGATCGAGAGTCAAGCCGACCACAGAGATCGGAGAGGGATTTAAAACTACCATCTTTCTCTCGTGATGCTAAAATTGCTTCGATCGCGCCTGAACCAAGATTTCTAATCGCTGCCAACCCAAATACAATCTGCTTGTCGCGTGGAGTAAACACAACGCCTGAACTATTCAGATCTGGGGGAAGGATATCTATCCCCATACTAAAACAACTGGCGATATACTTCTGCACTTTATCCTGATCGCCACTGATCGATGACAGCAACGCCGCCATGTATTCCACTGGGTAATTTGCTTTCAAATAGGCAGTTTGGTAGGTGACATAGCCATATGCCATACTGTGAGACTTATTGAAGCAATACTCGGCAAACATCACCATTTGATCGAATAGATCGTTAGCAATTTTAGAATGGATGCCATTCATTGCCGCGCCATCAAGAAATTTATTGCGCTGTTTCTCCATTTCTTCTGGTTTCTTTTTACCCATGGCTCGGCGTAACAGATCCGCTTCGCCTAGGGAATATCCTGCTAGATCCTGAGCAATTTTCATGATCTGTTCTTGGAAAACCAGAATCGAGTAAGTATCTTTGAGAATTGGCTCTAGGTCAGGATGAGCATAGTCCATTTTCTCTCTGCCATGCTTACGATTGATAAACTTAGGAATTAGACCTGCATCAAGTGGCCCAGGACGATAGAGCGCAAGGATGGAAGAGATATCATCGATATTGGAGGGTTTTAAATCTCTCACAATCTGCTTCATACCTGAAGATTCAAGCTGAAATATCCCTTCTAACTGACCTTTAGAAAGCACTTCATAAGTTTTGACGTTTTCGGGGGTATCGCTATCAGGCGCGATCGAATCGATCTCAAAATTCGGATCTTTGACCAGCTTAATCAAATTGACTGTATGCCGAATTGTGGTTAAGTTCCGCAGTCCCAAGAAGTCCATTTTTAGTAATCCCATCGACTCCAAATCTTCCATGGGATATTGAGTTGTGATCGCACCTTCATTATTTCTTTGTAACGGCACGATTTCATCGAGCGGAATCGGTGAAATCACCACACCTGCTGCATGGACACCTGAGCTTTTGTTCACGCCCTCGATCCGCATCGCCATATCCAGCCATTGGAATACTTTGGGGTCTTTTTGATAGCGTTCTCTAAACTCTGGTGCGGGGCTTTCATCGCCGATCATGGCTTTGAGCTTAGTTGGCTTCCCTCGAAATACGGGGATCATCTTCGCCATTTTGTCAGCTTCTCCATATGGGATGTTTAGCACTCTGCCGACATCTTTTAATACAGCTTTGGAGGTGAGGCGGTTAAATGTCACAATCTGAGCGACTCGATCTTCGCCATACTTTTTGGTCACGTATTCGATCATTTCGCTGCGGTGATCGATACAAAAATCGGTATCGATATCAGGCATGGATTTACGTTCGGGATTGAGAAATCGCTCGAATAGTAAACCGTGATGGATCGGATCGATATTGGTAATTTCCAAAGCATAGGCAACGAGTGAACCTGCGGCACTGCCACGTCCTGGACCAACGGGGATGTTTCGATCGCGGGCATATTTGATGTAATCCCATACCACCAGAAAGTAGGTGGCAAACCCCATTTGCTGCATGATTTGCATCTCAAAATGTAAGCGTTCTTGATAGTCTTTGGGGATGTCGCTGCGTTTTGCGGTATTGAATCTGCCCAGAATCCCCTGCCAAGTTACCTCTTCGAGATATGTATCGGCAGTGTGTCCTGGCGGGATCGGATATTCTGCGGCTCTCGGTTCGCTCATGACATCATAAGGCTTGACCTTGGCTGCGACTTCCAAAGTATTGTGAATCGCCTCGGCAATCACATCATCCTCAAGGTGATCGCGGAATAGCTGCTTCATTTCCGCCGTGGATTTGAGGTATTCCATGCCACTGTAGCGCAGACGTTTTTGCTCCTCGATCAGCTTGCCTGTTTGGATACAGAGCAAAGCGTCATGGGCCTCAACGTCATGACATGAGACGAAGTGAGAGTCGTTGGTAGCGACAATCTTGATCTCCAATTCCCGCGCAATTCGGACGATCTCAACATTAACGATGCGGTCTTCGGGGTATCCGTGATCCTGAATTTCGAGATAGTAATCATCGGCAAATCGATCTTTGTACCACTGTGCGACTTCCCGCGCAATATCCAGTCGTCCCTGCATAATCGCTTGTGGGACTTCGCCAGCCAGACATCCAGAGGTGACGATTAATCCTTCTTTATATTTTTCAAGATATTCTTTATTGATACATGGCCGCGCAAAAATTCCCTTACCCTGATAGCCTTGGAGGTGAGAAATCGAAGTGATTTTAACTAAGTTCTTATAGCCTTGATTATTTTTGGCGAGGACAATTTGGTGATATTTACGTTTCTTTTCTTGCTTCGTGATATCGCCATTCAGGACATACATCTCATTGCCAACAATCGGCTTGATGCCGCGATTGCGACAGGTTTTGATCAGTTCGATCGCACCGTACATCACACCATGATCGGTGAGGGCGATTGCTTCCATTCCCAAGGCTACAGCTTGATCGATCAAGTTAGGTAACTGACTAGCTCCATCCAGCAGACTATATTCACTATGAACATGCAAACCAACAAATGATGACATGACTAACCTTTAGGACGATCGAGTAGCATAACTACTTGTAGCAATTAAATGATAACTTATGCTGAGCTATCACCACACCTCGATTCGGACGGCAGATATTTTTGGTTCGATCGAATTTTATGAAACTTTAGGATTTGAAGTCGAAACTCGGTTCACGGCAGGTATTACGCTTGCTTGCTGGCTCAAAGGTGCAGGTACAAAGCTGGAATTGATCCAAATCCCCGAACCAAAACCCGCACCAGATTGCTTTGGGGATCAGCATTATGTCGGTTACTATCATCTATCTTTTGAGGTTGAGAACTTGGATTTAGTTTTAGAAAAACTCCTTGCCGATCTAGGTAGACTCAAATTACTTTTGCCACCGCAAACTCAAACAATCGGAGATCGAACCTACAAAGTCGCTTTCATCGCCGATCCTGACGGTCTTCCGATCGAACTAATGCAGGTAATGATTTCTGGATAGAATAGTCCCAAAAGTGGCACAGTCGATCGAATGTCTATCGGCAAGATCTTTAATACTAAGTCAATCTCTTTGGCAGTAAAGTAGTGCATAATTTCTTTGGACAATGCCTGAGCATCGGAATAGCGATTGGGATGTTGATCTCGGTGGGCGCATTTATCCCTGTCGCATTTTGTGGGATGGCGGGACTGGGTTCAGGTGTATTTTTCTGGTTACCGATTGTATATTCTGGCATCTGGGTTGGAGTGGGAGGCGGTCTGATTGTGTGGCTGGCGAGTCTGTTGTATTCAACCTTGGGATAGGAGGAAAGCGATGAATGGATTGGAAATTGGCATTCCCTTGATCCTCTGCCTTGGAGCTGGAGCCGTGATTGGAGGATCGATCGGAGGACTGCTAGGGCTGCCAATCTCTCTTGTTTTGGGTGATGGAACTTGGCGCGTTTTTTGGCAATTGTTCTGGGGAGGTGCAAAGATAGGGCTGACCACTGGTGTTGTCACATGGGTTCTTTGGTTGGCTTATTCCTTCTTTTGGGGAGACAGATAACAGCTATTTACTGATTTCACTATCGGGTGGGACGAAGCGGAGTTCGCGTTTGAGAAAACTTTGCTCGCCTGAATGGGTAGCGACACTGGCTCTGACAATCCCGACTTTTACAATCTGTAGTTTTTCCATAAAGTACGGACTATCGACATCACGAATTTGGACAAAATCACCAACTTCAAGTTGCCTGATACTGGGAGCAATTTCTGCTGTGGGCGGTGCTATAACTTCGAGTTGAGCAGGATTGACTGGATCGCGATCGATCATAGTTTGAATTCTAGCAAGCTCAGCCTTGAGTTGTTGGAACTCTGATTTGGATATGTGCTGCTCGATCGAAGAGGAAAATCGCTCGTCGATCGAATGTTCAAAGTTTTCTAGTCGTGCCGAAATCAAGCCCTCCACAGTTGCCAGCAAACTCTGATTCGCGGTTCGATCGAATAAAAGCTGCAATGCCTCTTCTACAAGATCGCTTTCATCACTACCTGAAGCCTTCGCCGCCACGATTAAAGCATCATAAACCGCAGCTTTGAGATTAAGCGTAATACTTCGGATTTCAGACATAGTGCATCAGCGCAGGATTTGCGAAAGTTTTCATGGATGGAGGATTACTGAAAATTCGATCTTACAATCTCACGCGCTTCAACTGACGAACTGCAAAAACTGTGCCTAAAAGCATCAGACCGACAACTGGGGAAAACTCAAAAGGGACTAAACTAGCACTAAAAGCTAAATCATTATTACTCATGGTTTCGTTCAAGGTTGCGAATACGAAAGCCCCACCACTGTAAGTGTCAGGACTAAATAAATAATTGAGATTCTCATTCTGCGGTAACAAAGCAAAGTATTTCTGACTTGATTCAAGTTGAACATCTGGGAAAAAGAAAGTACGGTTAAAAGAACCCAGAGCAGGAATGAGACTGTCAGTAAAAGAAGTACTGGTAGATAAAGCGGTAGTTCCATCTACGATTGCTGGCAGGGCACTATAGATGTAAAGAGTGCTGGCACTAGGAACATTGGGGTAGCTCAGCGTAAACGAATTGAGGAATACTGGGCCTGATGCAGGAGCAATACCAGTTCCGTTTGGGCCGATCTGATTTGGTGTAAATGATTGCCCTTGCAAGTTAATGGCAAAATCATCTGAAGCATATTGCCCGATCGTAAAAGCAAATACGTCACTGGGGCTAGCGATCGAAACTGTGGCTGCGGTTCCAACCGTACAGAGTAAAGTTTGCAGGATTTTTTTCATCAGGAGATTCCACCATATGTAGGAGTATGAATAGACAGTGATACCGAAACTGCCTATCAAAAAAATATCACTCTTCACCTGAATTTGTCTTTAACTACTTAACAGTTGTTAAGATTGTAAGAATAACTGTAACCATTGCACTATTTTTTGTACTAATGGTGAAACCTGAAAGTTTTTAGGCAAAGTTACTGAAATATCGCTGTAAATGAGGATAAAGCCTTGGTATCTCCCACACAGACGCTTTCTGATCCAGATAGCAGCATAAGTGATGATTGTCGATCGATTAGCAGCCGTCCGACGATCGCCATTCTAGATTTTGGTTCACAGTACTCGGAGCTAATTGCTCGGCGCATCCGAGAGACGCAGGTTTATTCTGAAGTCTTTCCTTTTTACACACCTGCCGCCGATATTGCCAAATTCAGTCCCAAAGGGATTATCTTGTCGGGTGGGCCAAATTCGGTTTATGACAAACATGCCCCAGTCTGCGATCCAGCGATTTGGGATCTCGGTGTGCCGATCTTGGGAGTCTGTTATGGTATGCAACTGATGGTGCAACAGTTGGGTGGCAAGGTGGAAACTGCCGAACATGCTGAATATGGCAAAGCCAGCTTGATCATCGACGACCCCACCGATCTACTCACGAATGTTGATGACGGCGCAACGATGTGGATGAGTCACGGCGACTCTGTGCTAGCAATACCAGATGGGTTTGAAATCTTGGCACACACCGCTAATACTCCCTATGCGGCGATCGCCAACGCTAAAACTAAAATGTATGGCGTGCAGTTTCACCCCGAAGTCGTACATTCGATCGGTGGGATCGCGCTAATTCGCAACTTTGTCTATCACATTTGCGACTGTGAGCCAACTTGGACAACTGATACATTTATCGAAGAAGCGATCCGTGAAGTCCGCGCTCAGGTAGGTGATCAGCGCGTGTTGTTAGCCCTATCAGGTGGTGTGGACTCCTCGACTCTGGCATTTTTGCTGCATAAAGCGATCGGCGATCGACTCACCTGCATGTTCATCGACCAAGGTTTCATGCGGAAAGGCGAACCAGAACGACTGGTCAAGTTATTTCATGAGCAGTTTCACATTCCAGTCGAATATATTGATGCCCAAGATCGATTTCTAGAACAAGTCAAGGGCATTATCGAGCCTGAAGCCAAACGTAAACGCATTGGTTATGAATTTATTCGGGTGTTTGAGACTGAATCGCAAAGATTAGGCCCATTCGACTTTCTAGCACAGGGAACGCTTTACCCAGATGTGATCGAATCGGCTGACACCAATATCGATCCCGCTACAGGCAAGCGGGTCGCCGTTAAGATCAAAAGCCATCACAACGTCGGTGGTTTACCACCCAATCTGCGTTTTACCCTGATCGAACCATTGCGGAAGTTATTTAAAGATGAAGTTCGCAAAGTCGGAACGGCTTTAGGGCTACCAGAAGAAATTGTGAAGCGGCAACCATTCCCAGGTCCAGGTTTAGCAATTCGGATTATTGGCGAAATTACGCTGGAACGTCTAGAAATCTTGCGCGATGCTGACCTGATTGTGCGCCAAGAGGTTAATCGCTTTGGTTTGTACGATCATCTCTGGCAAGCTTTTGCGGTATTACTGCCAACGATCAAAAGTGTGGGCGTGATGGGCGACCAACGTACCTATGCTTTTCCAGTTGTGTTACGGTTTGTCACCAGCGAAGATGGCATGACGGCTGACTGGGCAAAGGTTCCCTATGAAGTACTGGAAGTAATCTCAAATCGGATTGTGAATGAAGTCAAAGGCGTTAATCGTGTGGTCTTAGACATTACTTCTAAGCCACCTGGCACGATCGAATGGGAATAGGTATTTAATCCCATGCTTATGCTGCAAAAGAGTTGAAGATTTGTTCTAGTCTAGCTCTGACTGAAGGGGGATGGAAGGTGAAATGGATATAAGACCCACCTTCCACTTCTGATATCTCCAAGACTTTGGCATACATAGCAATCTTCTGGATCTTCCGAATCAGCAATATAAATCCAGTCACACTAGGAGCAACAATCCAAGCTATTCGCCATTCTCGCAATTGTCGTTTGAGATTTCGCATGGCTGCTACTTGGGTAATTAATTAAGTGCCTACATCAGCTTACTCAACGCTTGTTTGGTTAAAGTCCCGATCGGCATATTGACGGAACCGCTCCAAATCCGCTTGTAAAGTTGACTCAACGATTCGCCCTAAAAACAATCCATCCATCACTTCACCAATAATGCCAGGGATATCGTAGGCAACTGTGAGCTTAACAACCGTGCCTTGAGGACGACTGTAGAACCTGACCGCGCCACGATTTGGTAGACCATCGATCGACTCCCATTGAATAATTTGATTTTTTACTTGCTTGAGAATGCGAGATCGCCACGTAAAGGTGAATCCGCTAGAACCTAACTCCCAGCTCGACAGTTCAGGATTTTCGGGCGAAATCGTGACTGAATTGATCCACTTCATCCATTTCGGCATCATCTCCAAATTTGACCACATCGACCAAATTCGATCGACGGAATGCTCAACTTCAACTTGTACGGTATGTTCTAACCAGTCAGACATGAATTCAATGGGATAAGTAGTTAGGGGAAATTAAAATTAGTCTTCTAAATTCTAGTCTATGTAGATAAATCTAGGTGTTTCGGATCGCTGCGGCTAAGCGTGGGCGTAGCTCTTTGATGTAGTCTTCCCAGCCGATCAAGATGCCTTGGTGGTGCGCCAGACTGTCGGAGTCGAAAGCTGTAGGATCGAATTCGATCGGGTTGCCGTCGAGATCGCAGCAGACTAAACCTGTGGCTTTGGCGATTGCTAGGGGGCCAACCGTATCCCAAAGTTTGACGCGACGATTGAGATAAATGTAAAGCCCAGCATTGCCGCTAATGATTTCCATCACTTTTAAACCAAAGCTACCTAAACCATAAAATTCGACTTCTGGGATCGCCGCCCGAATCCGATCGCCGTAGTTGCGCTCGTCTTTATCACCGATCACAACTTTACAGGAATCAAGTGAGAGTACTGGTGGAGTTTTAGCCACAAAGGGAACAGGTTCCGATTCACCCGTATAGGTAAAGATGCCACCGATCGACGTACCACCGTAATACATCCGATCGCTCTCTGGAGCATAGACCCAGCCCAAAATCGGCTGCCAGTCTTGGAGCAATCCCACCATCACGGAATAATGCTCACGTCCTTGGATAAAGTCATCTGTGCCATCGATCGGATCGACCAGCCAAAATCTTTGATGTTGCTGCTGCGAGAGTTGACGTGAGATCGGATTTTCTTCGCTGATGATCGGATCTTGGGGAAACCATGCTTGCAATTGCGCTGTCAGAAAAACATCTAAAGCTCGATCGGCGGTTGTGACATAATCATTTTTGCCCTTTTCCATTACTTCAAATCCATCCTGGCGGAACTGCTTTGCCTTCATCCCTGCTAGGCGCACGAGTTGCTGGATCTGCTTTTGCATCTCAAGATCGATCGAAGTATTCAATGTGGCTTACCTTTACTAAAGAGACGAAAATAGATCGATCGAACCAATTCTTTGAGTGGGAAAACGATATAAGTAATTGGATTGATGGTGACGATAATATCGCGGAAATCTCGTTGTGCTAGTGCCACAATTGCCCATGCCACCCAGTTTGGCGACATCACCCCAATTGGGTTGAGTTGACTTTTAAATGGACCCAAAATCAGCTTCCGAATCACGCAGGGAGCATCAAGACGACGCAGGGTGATCAAATCCCCGATCATGCGTTTTGATAGTTCATACAAAGGACTAAAAGCGGGATTCACTTCAGCTTCCGATGTGTTGATCCAGACTTCTTTAATTGCTCGATCCTTTGACGATCGAACTGTATTGAGAAACAACTCCAGCCATCGCCACGCCGATAAAGTATTCACCTCTAACGAGTCTTGAATCGCCTGAGTCGATCGATCTGCCCCAACACTAATGCCATGATTGACGATCAAAATATCGATTTTTTGGAGTCGCTCCTGCCATTCCGCTTCTGCGCCCAATTTCCAAGTCAGAACCTCTGTGACATGCTCGAAACTTGCCTCAGGGGAAGTCGTGAGCGCGATCACCTTTGCGCCTTTACTCGTTAGTTCGGCAATCATCGATCGACCCAATGCCCCAGAAGCACCTGTAATTGCAATCGTTTTACCTTTGAGTGCCAAACTCGTTCCCATCACCTTATCCACCAGTGTAAAAGTTCCGCAGAAATAAGCTTCGCCTCGATCGAAGTGATGTCGCCAATGATAAGTCCGATTCACGATCCACTGTGACGGATTTGTGACTAAATCGCCTGGTTCGTGGGTCAGATCGGTAAACAACAATCGCCCATTCGCCCTTCCCAAGCCCGTCACCAGAAAGCCAAGCGAGTAGAGCGATCCAAATGCCAAAGCGTATCCTTGACCAAGGCTGTATTCGATCGCGGCAACCATTGCTGTGACCAGAACCATCACCGTTGCTTCGGGCACGTCGTTATGCCATTGAGCTTTGCAGTATGCTTCCATGCTAACTTTGCTCAGATCGGACTTGTAGGCTTTATGGTGCAGATTATGCCCAACTTGTAACGGTTGCCAGTAATGCCCCGCAAGGTGGAACAGATCGCGCACAATTTCCGCTAAAAGCACTGAGGCTAGGGCAAGCAAAACCTGAGGCAAAATTACAGCTAGATGTTCGGTCATTTCGGTCACAGCAGGCAAAACCATAGTTTGATTAAGATTCCTTAACATCACTTAGGTAATTCTACGATCTGATCCACCAAAATAACTAGAATTCCAAGATTACAGGTATTCGATCGATGGGTCGCACCAAAGCACGAAAGATTTAGTAATTTCCTTAAAAACCATGTAACCCAAAAGGTTTTGGTTTAATCACCTTGTATTGGTTAGTCATACGCAAACTTTCCGTGTAATACACAGTCCGTCGGCTATTTCAGCCCCAATAGCAATACTGAAAGGGAAATATATGGAGCAAGAGGGCGCAGATAAAAGAAGAGAGGCTCTTCCCTGGTCTGGCCTAGCAGTTGTTAATTTCTACTTGCATGCCAGGGAACCATTTTCATATGGCGAGGATTTTGTGCACCTTGCCTTAGAAGCTTATCGAGCTTATGTTGCAGGCTGTCCAAGAGCAGCCATAATCATTTCTGGGGAAGCATTGCTTCGCGCGACATACCACAAGATAGCTAAACTCGTAGGAGGAGGAACAATAGCGATACCCAGAAAAAAGGGAGCGCGATCAGTTGACGATCAAATGTACAATCTTTCTGACCAATGTAGAGACTACGACTGTGGATCGCTCAAAAGTCTATCCACGGAAGAACGATTTGCTGCCATCCAGCTAGCCCTAGTTTTTAGTGTCATCTCGAAAATAGCTGAACCATTGAATTCAGAGATATATGAGCTATAAGACCCTGAACGAATGAACGACCGCCGAAAAAGGGCTTGCAGCGGACGGCGCTCTGCACCCGCAAGATCAGGGCTTTTTTGAAATCTGCAATCAGCCCGAATATCTTTCCAATCTATTGGTGCGCCGCCGCTGAAGCCCAATCCGTTATGTCGAACCAATGATAGGGGAACTTCTACAGAATAAGTCTCTTTGAGAG
>JARCMB010000192.1 GCA_030248825.1 Pseudanabaenaceae cyanobacterium MP8IB2.15
GCGGCGGAGTCGAGCAAAACATCGACGAGGTGATCGTCAAGCAGGTTGACTTCATCGATGTACAGAATGCCGCGATTGGCTTTAGCTAATAGTCCTGGCTCAAATGCTTTAACGCCTTCAGACAGAGCTTTTTCAATATCGATCGTGCCACATACGCGATCTTCAGTTGCGCCGAGCGGTAAATCTACCATCGTCACTTGTTTTTTCGTTACAGGTGGATGTTCGCCCTGAGCCAATCTTTGTCGTACTTCATCGCTTTGCAGATCGGCATCGGTGGGGTGGCTGCTAAATGGATCGTCGGCGATCACTTCAATTTCTGGCAGTAGATCGGTAAGGGCGCGAATTGTGGTGGATTTACCTGTACCTCGATCGCCCATAATCATCACCCCACCAATTTTGGGATCGATCACGTTTAGCATCAGGGCTAGTTTCATTTCTTCCTGTCCCACAATCGCGCTGAATGGGAACACAGGACGTTTTCTGGTCAAAGGCTTGGCGGCACTTGTGGAATCAGTCTGGGCTTCGATCGGGTAGGCAGAAATGGTGGTCAAAATCGTAAGGTGGAGTGAGAGTTAGATATACAGCAATATAACGCAAAAGGCGATCGAGATGTTTATTCAGCGCAATTCGGCGACAGGTCGATCGACGATCAGGTGTCTGCCTGTTTCAAGGTCGATCGCGGTCACAATCAGTTGGCGACTAGCATCGATGTTGAATAGTACTTTCAGTCGATCGATCCCAGGTTGACCAAGTGGTTTGAGTTCGGCGATTGCCTGTGGGGTGTCGGAATCGATTAAAGGCATAAATGTCTCGGCAACTTCGTGATTGATTTGCGTCACTAATCGATCGCCATCGAAGATCACTTCCGTCGAACCTGCCGCCCGCTTTTCTAACTCGCCGATCAGGAGTTCGATCTGTTCCTGGTGGGGCTGAGAAGCCCGTAAGATCACTTCCATCGGATGACGAGTGGGATAAACTTGCCCACGCAGAAATAATGGTTGATATTGCCATTGCTCTAATTGGGCTTGCCAGTAGCGAATCGCATAGGAATGAAACAGATAATCTCGCACACGCACGCCCTGATTCAGCATTAACGCTCCATGCGCCACTGCTTCAAACGGCTTTTTTGTGTGAATATTGGCACGGCTAAAATATTTTGAGATTAGATCTCTGACTGATGGGATCTGCGTCGAACCTCCGACTAAAATCACATCTTTGATATCCATTTTGAGTACGCCCTTCGAGGCAGCCCGATTAACGATCTCGTCGATCGATGTTTGCAAAATCCGATAAAATCCTCGCCTATGCAGAATTGCTTCTAGTTGCTGGCGGCTGTAGGTGATATCCAATCCTTCGAGCTGGTTTAGATCGAAAAATACCTCACTCGCAGTTGCTCGATCGGAGAGACTAATTTTGATTCGCTCCATTAGGGACAGTAAGATATTTCCTTTGGCAATACTCGGATCGCTTGAATCGCTATGTCGATCGATAAAGTCTTCCACCAGCCATCGATCGACATCCTCGCCCCCAATCACCTGACCAGTCTTGGCAATCACTTCGACTTTTGTGTCTGGCTTCCCAGATTCACCAACATAGTCACCCCAACTTGTGGGATTAGGCGCACGAGGAGTTCGCACTAGGGATAAATCGAGTGTGCCACCACCAAAATCAATCACCAGAACTAGCGAACCAGGCTGGTTAACGGCATAGCCTAAAGCGGCGGCAGTTGGCTCATCTAAGGTACGGATTCGAGCTGTGGGTGAGTGTTCTAATAATCTCTGACTACAGGATTCTAACCAATGTAGATATCGCTCATAAGATTGAACAGGTACGGTAAATATAATCTCAGAGGTCAGGATTTGTTTCGATCGAACATGCTCAAATACCTGACTGAGAAATAATTCGCCGATATACTCTGGGGTGACTTTAACGCCATCAATCTCTGGTGTAAACCCAGCCGAAAAACTCAATTGCCGCTTGATCTGATTAAAGTATCTCCGATCTTGGGAAATCATGCCGCTATTAATCACTTGTTGTCCAATTGCCACTCGATCGTGACACGGATCTCTGAGATAAAGTAACGAGGGAATCAGAAACCCATATGGATAAGGGCGACTAATCGCATCTAACTTCAGTGTCTCTGGCCGATCGGTGACTGCATTCCAATAAGCCAGAACTGTATTGCTACTACCAAAATCAATTGCGATCGCGCTCATGGGAATAAAATTATAGTCTTTAGCTATTCGAGGTTAGTGGGATTTAAGATGTAATGTGTGGAACTTCATGCTAGCGTAAAGTTGACTACCTTTTTGGCAGTATGAAAAAATACTCTCCCGAACAAATCGCAAAGCTCAAAGCTGAGGCAAAGGCTCCTTATCGGGGATTGCGAAAATTTATCTATGTGGCTTTAGGTGGTTCGGGCGCGATTGGAGCATTTATATTTGCAGCTCAGCTATTGGCGGGCAGGGGTGATATTTCTACGGTTTTAGGTAATCTCGGCATTCAGATTGGCGCAATCGCCCTGATGGTAACGCTATTCCGATTAGATAAAGCTAAAGCAAAGTAGCTCATAACTATAATGGACACATCTAAAATTAATACCAAAATCAAGCTCGGACTGGGGATTTTACTCCTAATTATTTTAGCGATCGCATTGCGGTTTTTCGATATCCAATCACTGCTCCAATCCGCTTTACTTTGGGTGAAGAGCTTGGGGGTATACAGCGTGATTGCATTTATCTCGATCTATAACATTGCCACAATATTATTAATTCCAGGCTCGATCTTAACTTTGGGCGGGGGAGCGATATTTGGGTTGGTCGAAGGTTCGATTTGGGTATTTGTTGCTGCCACACTTGGCGCGACTTTTGCATTTTTAATTGGTAGATATCTCTCCCGCGCTTGGGTCGTCCAAAAGCTGGAAGCTTATCCTAAATTTAAATCGATCGATGCCGCAGTTGCTAGAGAAGGATTCAAAATCGTGCTCTTGACTCGTCTCTCCCCAGTCTTCCCGTTTAATTTATTGAACTATGCTTTTGGGATTACACAAGTTTCGCTCAAAGACTATGTGCTTGGTTCTGTCGGCATGATTCCTGCCACAATATTGTATGTTTATATTGGCTCCCTCGCTGGTGACTTGGCGATCGCTAACGCTGGGAATCAGCCATCTAATCCACAAACTCAAACCCTGCAATGGATATTACGTGGAATCGGTCTGGTTGCCACAATTGCTGTCACCGTATATGTTACTAGCATTGCCCAGAAGGCTTTGGCAGAGAGTATTACACTAGAAGGAGACGAAAATGAATAACATCTCGATCCCCCCAATGGATGAGTACAATCAAGCTCTATTAAATCGAGTCCATCCACCTGACTGGGTAAATCCCAATCCACAGGACTGCTATGACTTAGTTGTAATTGGTGGAGGTACGGCAGGTTTAGTAGTTGCCGCAGGTGCAGCAGGTTTGGGGATTGGCTTAAAAGTTGCTCTAATTGAAAAGAATTTGATGGGAGGCGATTGCCTCAATGTCGGATGTGTACCATCGAAATGTCTGATCCGCTCAGCTAGAGTAGTGGGTGACATCCTCAATGCTCAGCAGTTTGGCGTGAATATGCCAAAACTTACACCAGAAAATATTGACTTTGCCGCAGTGATGACACGGATGCGACGGCTCCGCTCTCATATTAGCGAAAATGACTCGGTGCAGAGATTTCAAAAACTTGGAACCGATGTGTTTCTGGGTGAGGCAAGCTTTGTCAGCGATCGATCGATTGCCGTAGGGAATAACACGCTGCGATTTAAGAAAGCGGTGATTGCCACAGGTGCGAGGGCTTCACGGCCAGATATTCCTGGCTTGGCAGAAGTAGGATATCTCACAAATGAGACTGTGTTTGAGTTGACGGAGCGACCACATCGTTTAGCCGTAATTGGTGCGGGGGCAATTGGTTGTGAGTTGGCACAGACTTTTCAGCGTTTGGGATGTGAAGTAGTACTATTGCACAAAAACGATCGTATCCTCGATCGAGAAGATCCTGATGCATCGGAAATATTGCAGCAAACTTTTCGACATGAGGGGATTCGACTAGAACTAGGCGTGAATATTCAAAGCGTTGAGCCGACAGCATCGGGGAAGCTAATCTGGTTTAATCGTGGTGATGAAAAAGTCTCGATCGAAGTGGATCGGATTTTAGTTGGGGTTGGGCGCACTCCTAATGTCGAAGGATTGAATTTATTCCAAGTCGGCGTAAAGTTCAATCTCGCTCATGGTGTGGTTGTGGATGACTATCTCCAGACCACAAACCCCAGAATCTACGCCGCAGGTGATATTTGCATGAATTGGAAGTTCACTCACGCTGCCGATGCCGCCGCTAGAATTGCGATCAAAAACATTTTGTTCTCACCATTTGGATTGGGACGGGCCCAACTCAGCAAACTGATTATGCCTTGGGTAACTTACACCTCACCTGAAATTGCCCATGTTGGCATGTACGAGCAGGAAGCTAAAGCTAAGGGAATTGATGTCAGCACGATTAAGATCCCATTTGATGTTGTCGATCGAGCGATCGCTGATGGAGAGACCGCAGGATTCCTCAAGATCCTTCACCGCAAAGGCTCAGATCGAATCCTCGGTGCGACAATTGTGGCTGCCCACGCTGGCGAAATGATTAGCGAAATTACCTTGTCGATCGTCACGAAACAAGGACTCAATCAACTGTCTGGGGTAATTCATCCCTATCCTACTCAAGCGGAAGCGATCAAAAAGGCTGCTGATGCTTACAGGCGAACTCTATTAACACCTCGCAGTAAAATTCTTTTGGGACTAATCGCTAAACTTTCGGGGTAATCTAAAAAGCTCAAATTTAACTTATCGATCGAGATGTGTGTTGAGACCAGATTAGACTGAGTAATATTATAAAAATCAAACCCTCGGTTCATCACCGACACAAGTTCGGGAGAGGAATAGCCGAGGGACAGTACTTGCTCCTAAATATAACACTGAGTTGCCGATCGAAGTTCTACTAATTTTTGCATGACTTGTCCAGTAAGCAGTAGCTGTTCAGCTTCGGCGATCCCAGCAACGAGATCGGGAGAAATGCCGCAATGCCAAAGATAAAATCCACCGTTCCAGATTGCCGATCGAATCAACTCAGAGGCTTTACCTGCCAAGAC
>JARCMB010000193.1 GCA_030248825.1 Pseudanabaenaceae cyanobacterium MP8IB2.15
CTGATGAAAGAATTACCAGAGTCAGATAATGGCTCACCGTCACCTAACGTCTTAAAAGTGATCCTAGCTTTTCGGATGTGGGGTTGGATTGGAGTCTGGTTCCAGATCGTGTTAGGAGTTATCTCTAGCATTATTTTATTGTTGGCTGGTTCACGTAACGTCGGTCAGACTACAAACGTCAACCCAGCTAATAATCCAGGAACAATACCAGGACTTGGATTTGCTTGGATTGCGCTCTTGGTTTTAGTAATCGGGATCTTTTGGAACTTTCGCTATACGCAGATCTCGAAAAAACTTAGATCGGCTGAAGAACGACCTTCAAAAGCACAGACGGTCAAAACCCTTAAAATCGGTATTGTGGTTAGTCTTGTGGGCATGTTGATTACCTTAGTAGGGGCGTTTGCGATCGTCGGTTCACTGACAGGGAAATCTTTAACCCCGCAAGCCCAAACCCTAGGTCTTCAAATAATTACAGTTCAACCGATCGATATGTTAGTCGTACAGTCAAATACAAATATTATCCTGGCTCACTTTGGCGGGTTAATTACTTCACTCTGGTTGCTTAACAAGATCACTGACAAAGTGAGTTAGTGAATTTATGAGAACTATGAGCGGCTGGCTGGATATTTTTTTGCAGCCCAGATGTCCGCTTTGTCGTCGATCGACTCCAGTCTGTTTTTGCCTAGACTGCGATCGGGCGATTAATGCCTGTATCGATCGACAAATTGACCATACCAGTCTGGGGATTCCGTTATTTAGTTGGGGGATATACGATGGCATCCTCAAACGATCGATCGCCGCTTGCAAATACGAAAACCAGCCCAAAATTGCTCAAGCTCTAGGCTTAAAAATGGCTCAAGCTTGGCAGGAAGGACAATTCAATCGATCGGGCATCACTGTAGTCCCAATTCCACTGCATTCTGAAAGACAAAAAATCAGGGGATTTAATCAGGCCGAAGTGCTTGCCCGCAGTTTTTGCGATCGAACAAAGATCGAATGCTCGCCCCAGTTATTAGCACGCACCAAAAACACCAAGCCACAGATCGAGACTAAAAGTAAACAGGAAAGGGCAGAAAATCTTAGCAATGCTTTTATCGCTCAAAAACCTACTCGAAAGTCAGATCCAATCTGGCTGTTTGATGATATCTATACTTCAGGTGCAACTGTCAGGGAAGCAATCGCCGCATTCAAAGCCGTAGGAATTAAAGTTGGGGGAGCGATCGTTCTTGCCAAACCCAAAACCTGAATCTAGAGCTTATCGAGTTCAGACTTCATCCGTTCCAACGTCGATTGCATTTGGTTAAACATTTGCTGAGGTGTCATACCGAAATTACCTAGCTGACTTTGTAACTGCTTCATCGTCATTTGCGCCATAAAATCATCAGACAATTCAAACCGCTTCATAAAAATTTGATAGCGCTCCATCATCTCTTCCATTTTGTCGATGAATAGCTTCTTTCCTTCTCGATCGAACTTACCATAGTCCCCACCCAACTCCATCAGAGACTGATAGTCCTGAAATAGACTACGTGCCTCTTGTTGAACAATCTCAGAGTCAAAAAAGCTCATGCTAACTACTTAATGCTAACCGACTAGACTATTTTAAGCTGCATTTAGAAATTGATATTAATTTAGAGGTGGTAATAACACTAATCAAAAGTCACAATAACTTAGCTAAAACCTCCAGTCGCGTCTTCGATCGCTAAGTAAGGGCGGCTACCATAGCTATCACCATAATCTGTTGGCGTACTTGTTGAGTTTACGCCTGAGTTTATGCCTAAATTCATACCTGGATTTACAACTACTTGCTTAGAGCCAATCGCATTTAAGGTCTCTTTAATCAAAATCTCAGTACTTAAGTCATCGGTAAGATAAGTCAACTGCACATTCGGGGCAAGTGTAATGATGTCACCATGACGCAGATCGTAAGAGGTCACACGCTGATGACTATTAATCACTACCCCATTCACACTGGGCTTTCCTGACAGGTCACCATCAACAATGCGATAGAGGTACTTACCAGATTCGGTACCAGGAACTCTTAATAAGATGGCATGTTGACGAGAGACAAACCGAGAATGCAATTGAATATTGTTATTGACATCACGTCCAATTGTATATTTGAGTCCATCTAGAGGCAGCTTTCTGCTGCCTCTGGCATCCATGATTAGCAAATTATGAACAGCGCTTGTCTCATTCATTAGAGTGTTAAAGCATGTAGGCTATCAAATGTAAAATCGTCTCTTTAAGTATTACACGTCTAGATTGTGTATAGATTTTTAGTCTAAACAATTTAAAATACTGTCTGATTAATGATGACGTTAGTCAATGGGCTGTACCGATTAATCTTAGTAATTATTCATATACTGGACTTAATATTGGGCTGAGATGATCCAAGGCTCAGTATAAGCTAAGCAAACAACTCATGGAGTATTTCGATGGATCTGACTGAAATTAAACGTGAAATTGCTATTTTGTCGCAGCGCCTGGGTAAAACTCAGGACTATCTTTGACTTACCTGCGATTGCGGCAAAGATTACAGACTTAGAGCAAACTGCGGCTCAGCCTGAGTTTTGGAATGATGCCGATCTTGCCCAAAAGACCATGCAGGAGATCAATGATCTCAAGTCACATCTAGAAGAGTTCGAGCATTGGGTCGGTACGGTAGACAATTTGAGCGCGATTGCCGAACTCCTAGAACTAGAATCAGATCCTGATTTGGTACTAGAGGCAACAAACAGCATTAGTCAGATTGTGAGCGAATTAGATCGGTGGGATTTAGAGCAGTTGTTATCAGGACAATTTGACGCTCAAGATGCCGTTTTAACGATCAATGCTGGGGCAGGTGGGACTGATGCTCAAGATTGGACTGAGATGCTACTCCGTATGTACACCAGATTTTGCGAGGCTAGAGGCTATAAGGTCGAGTTGTCTGACATTTCTGAAGGCGAAGAAGCAGGGATTAAATCGGTGACGATCATCGTCTATGGTCGCTATGCCTATGGCTACTTGATTGCCGAGAAAGGTACGCATCGATTGGTGCGGATTTCGCCATTTAACGCCAATGACAAACGCCAGACTAGCTTTGCGGGTGTAGAAGTGATGCCACTTCTGGATAATTCGATCAAACTCGACATTGACCCTAAAGATCTAGATATAACTACCACACGTTCTGGCGGTAAGGGCGGGCAAAACGTCAACAAAGTCGAGACCGCAGTGAGAATTACTCATATCCCAACTGGGATTGCCGTTCGTTGTACTCAAGAGCGATCTCAACTGCAAAATAAAGAAAAGGCAATGCAATTGCTGAAGGCTAAGTTACTAGTGATTGCTCAGCAGCAACGCGCTCAAGAAATTGCTGATATTAGAGGCGATATTGTGGAGGCAGCTTGGGGCAACCAGATCCGTAATTATGTTTTTCATCCTTACCAAATGGTGAAAGATCTGCGGACAGGGATGGAAACTACAGATATTCAAGATGTTATGAATGGAAATCTTGAGCCTTTTATCCAAACTTATTTGCGGCAACAAAATCAACTAGTTTAAGGTCTATAGGTGCTTGTTGTAGAACTTATTATGGAATGTAGTGCGACTTATGGCTAGGTGGCAATTTTGGGGCTTTTCATTTTCTTCGTCGATCGATCGACTTAATCTACTGACGATTGGGTTAATCGGGATTTTGAGTCTGTCGATCGAGCCTGCCTCAACTCAGGCACAAATTCAGGTACAAATTCAGATTCAAGATCGGGGGCAAACTTTAGCTCAAGCCCAAAGTGCCTTTAGTGATAGTGAACTCGATCGATATGCCAGAGCAATTGTCGAAATTGAAACCAAACGGCA
>JARCMB010000194.1 GCA_030248825.1 Pseudanabaenaceae cyanobacterium MP8IB2.15
GTATAAATCATTTTTGATTGCTATATGCAATGTAAGGGATCAAATACTGGCAGGGTTGAGAGATAATGTTATGCCGCGATCACCTCGTCAACCTCTACAATCAGTCCCCCTCACCAAATCGCCGCAAGAACTTCTCAATTTGGCTTCTTTTCAAAAAGTCCCCAGCAATGGTAAAACCCTTGCCTTCATTAACTCTATTAGGGCTGGCTCCATATACTCATACTCGTCAGGAATATCTAGGCAGACTACTCGTTTATGTTTGAGCCAAGACTGAAAATTTTTCGAGAGTTTGCTTCGATGAGACTTCTCCATCACGAAGATAATATCTGCCCACTGAATTGCGTCGCTACTTAAAGGTATTTCTGCTTCTCGATCTAGCCCCGCTGAATCTACCTCTAATCCTTCATACTCTGCAAATACTGCTTCGGCGGTGGGGCTGCGTAATCGATTTCGGCTGCAAACAAACAGCAATTTCATAAACGACAGTCTAATCGGGTGCAAATACAGTCTAACTGATCGTCGGTAGTGCTTCAGACTTGTTGATCTTCCTCTGTAAGCTTTTATTCCACAAGGTGTATGGATAACTATTACCCTTATAGTGCATTTGCTCGAAAACTGCTGTAATCGATCACGAAGATTTTTCGGCGGCGATGATATGCAGATCGACATTGAGTAGCGATCGCTCTAGCTTGTGATTGCTGAATCTTATGAGACGCATAGATTTTGCCGCTCAATAAACGCTCTTGCAGGGTTTCGGGCGTAACATCTACTACTACGAGTTCATCAGCATCATCCAGAAATGGATCGGGAATCCGTTCGCGCACAATTACACCTGTAATTTTTGCGACTAGATCGTTAAGGCTTTCTAGATGTTGAATATTCACTGTAGAGAGGACATCAATTCCTGCGGCAAGAATGATATCAATATCCTGATAACGCTTTTCTCTGGCGGAATCTGGCACATTGGTATGAGCTAATTCATCGACTAAGACAATTTGAGGATGTCGATCGATTAGTGGCAGCAATTAATTCGATCGCGGATGACTTCGCTTGTATTTTGGTAATTACGCATATACCGCAGTTAAAAGAAGCGTTTAACGTCTATCTCGAAGTCACGAAAACCGATACAGGTTCACAAGTAAGTTTGGTAATTTAATTTTTGAATTTACGATCGAGATCCAAATATATCTGATGACTGTTCGCTGAGCGAAGATCGATTTTGGAGTTCGGTTAACTTGGCTAAAACTTCCGCACTGTGAGCCGTGGGATTGACCTTGACGAATCGATCGCGTAGTATCCCATCTGGATCGATGATAAACGTATGACGCATCGAGAGATAACCAATCCAAGAGCCATAAGCCTTACTCACAGAGCCATCGGTATCGGCAAGGAGCGGAAACTTTAGCCCTTCCGAATCGCAAAACTCGGCATGAGAATCCACTGAATCAGCACTGATGCCCAAGATCTGAGTATTCTGCGCTAAATATTTCGGTAAGTCTTGTTGAAATCGACGTGCCTCCAAAGTACAGCCTGAAGTGAAGTCTTTGGGATAAAAATAGACAACCACCCATTTGCCGCGCAGCCCTGCCAGAGAAACTTTGCCGTCACCAGTATTTGTCGGTAAGGTGAAATCTGGAGCGAGTCGATCGATCTCTGGTAAAGTTCCACCAATCGCCTGAACTGGGGCCGTCCAACCCATGCAGACAGCGATCGTAACTAAAAAAGTCAGAAATCCTCTAAGTAGAGCGCGGCGAGAAATGATGATCTGTGGCATGGATAGCTTAATTATTTGGTTGAGGAAGACTAGAGATTAAGCGTAGTAGCGATCAGATGAGCACAGGCAAAGCCAGAAAAGGCAACCGCATTTAGCCCTTGACCAGGGAAGGTGCTATCGCCGACGCAGTATAGATCTGGAACAGAAGTACGGTTAAAGGGCATCCCTAATAAACCTAGGAGCTTACGTTTGGGAATTGGCCCATAAGTACCATCCATTCGCCCTAAAAATCGACGATGCGATCGAGGTGTTCCGACTTCTTGATAATCGAGATTTTGGCTCAACTCAGGGAGAACTTTCTCCAATCGTGCGATTAGTTTTGCTGCTCTTTCTTCTTTTAGAGCTTCATATTCAGTAGGGCTAAGGTTCTCCCATTCGTGCATCCAACTTGGCGTAAAAGTATGAACGATGTGATGTCCTTCTGGGGCGAGATCGGGATCGAGTAGAGTGGGAATTGAGACAAAGATCGTTCCTTCCGACTTTTCCATATTCGCCCAATCTTCGAGCAGGATGTGGTGACAGTCAGTACCTGCGGGAATTGCCTCAGCTTTGACACCCAAATGCAGGCTGAGAAAACTTGGCGATTTCATATAGCGTTGCCGCCATTTTTGCTCGGATGACGGTAACGGTTCGCCTTTGAGTAAATGCTCGAAAGTATCCCACCGTGTGGCATTAGAAACAACTCGTCGAGCCGTGAGCGTTTCACCATTTGCCAACTTGACTGAAATCGCGCCGTTTTTACTCTGTGATTTTGGGATGATTTGCGTCACTCTCGCCCCGTAGCGGATTGTCCCACCCGCTTTTTGTAAGCCTTCTGCTAAAGCTTCACCAATTTTGCCCACGCCACCTTTGGGATAGTTGATCCCACCATAATGCCGATCGCTAAACACCATGCCAGCATTAATCGCAGGAGTTTTTGCGGCTGGCACCACAGACCAGCAGTAGCACTCCATGTCAATAAACTTGAGCAATTCTGGATCGCGAATGTATCGCTTAGCAATATCGCCCGCATTTTGGGGTAAATATTTAACCAAGCCCAGACAAGAGAATGGCTTTTGGAAAAACACCCGCATCAAATAGCGCGGCTCTTCGAGGGAGAGCAGTTCGATCGAATTGAGACAGTTAAAGACTTCCCAGCAAGCATCATAAAACTTACGAATACCAGTTCGCTCATGCGGAAATCGATCGCCCAATTCCTGTATGAACTTTTCGTAGTCTCGATCGACTCTAATATCCAAATCATCGGGTAAGTGATAGTGGATTTGGGTGTCGTCAGGAATTGTCTCTAGTTTGACGTTGACCGCAGCCAAGGCACGGGTGAGCAAGTTAGTCGTGCCCTGTTCGCCAAAGCCAAAGATCATCGAAGCTCCGACATCAAAGCGATAGCCTTGGCGTTCAAAATAGCCAGCACTACCGCCTGGAATCAGATAACTTTCTAGTACCAACACATCAGCACCCTTTGCGGCTAACTGTGTTGCTGTCACCAATCCCCCAATCCCAGAGCCGATCACGATTACATCGGCATCAACATCTTTAACCACGCTTCTCACCATCCATGAAAAAATCCCGATCGAATCCAAACAAGCCTACTCCTCTACCCGTACACCTTTCCAGAAGGCGATGTAACCTGTGATGTTTTTTGCCGCATCTTTGGGCGTGGGATAAAACCAAGCAGCATCTTTGTTGACTTTGCCATCAACGTCAATATCGTAATAGCTGGCAACTCCTTTCCAAGGGCAGGTAGTGTGATTGGTGCTGGGTTTAAAAAATTCGGCATTGAGTGAGTCAGGTGGGAAATATTTGTTGCCCTCGACGATCTCAAATTTATCGCTTTCTGCCAATATCGCATCATGCCAAATTGCTCTAGCCATATATTTAACCTTTTGCCTTGCCTAAAATTTTGTTTGTAAATCTATCTTAGTCGAGAACTGATAATACATTCCCTTCTGCAACCACTCGCGATCCTTCAGTAACATAAAATCTAATGTCTTTTTTAAGCTGAGATGTAACAAGTTCGGGCGCGAGAAAGTTCATGACGGCGTGATCGGTCTGGATAGGGATTTCTACACCACTTTCTAGCTTTGAAGGGAAATGCAAAATAATACTAAATAGCTGCTTATTGCCCTCTGCAAAGTATGCTGTAGCGGCATAGTCAGAGGTAGTAACCGCCCTTTTTCTCCCGCCTTGAGCCGCACTTAGCCAACTAAGTTCAACTGTGGCAGAAAGCTTTGCTTGTAAGGTAGTAGACATTATTTTATCGCCTCTTAATTTGTAAAGTTTGAAGTGGTTCGATCCAATCCAAAAAATTTTCACCAACACAGATTGCGTAACCAATATTATCTAGATTCTCA
>JARCMB010000195.1 GCA_030248825.1 Pseudanabaenaceae cyanobacterium MP8IB2.15
AATTGCTCCTAGTTGTAGCCCAATCTCATAAGGTAAAACATTGACACTTGCACCTGTATCCAGCAATGCCTTCACTTCTACAGAACGATTTCCTAAAGTGAGAACCAAGGGCAAATATGGCACGATGCTAGATCGCCCCAGACTATCGATCCGCTCCGTGAATGAAAATCGTTGACCATTAAGCATCGATCGATCCCTGTGCCGCTATCAGAAGGTTTGATAAAGCCTGAACTGCTTGATGATCTGTTTGAGGAGACCATACAACAGCTTCAGTTGATGCTAGTTGATTCAGCAGCACATTCTCTAAATCACTATGCTCAGATGTTTCTAGGCTACATCCTTCCTCTCTAGCAACTGCGAGTAGGAGAAAGTGGATAAGTCGAAGTTTATCTTGATGGGATAGTCGATCGACGGTGGGCAGAAGTTGACTGAGTGGAATATTATTTGTCTTAGTTCCTTATTTGGCACGAGATCTATCAAGCGAGATACTGATTGAGGATTTCTCTGCCTCGGCGGGTTAGTGTCTCCGAGCCTTCTAGCAAAAGTAAATACTGTCCTTGGCGCAAACAATTACGGCAGGCGATCGATGTGCTGCTTTTGTAAAATAGACCGTAGAGGCTACCGAATAAAGCGCCAAGCAGACTACCAACTAGACCTGAAGCGATCGCTACAGCCACCGCAGTTTGTGCCCAAGATAACTGGAAGTAAAGTTGAATCGATCGTAATCCTACCGTTACTTGAAATATCGTTCCTGTGACAGCACCCAGAATGCCGATCAGGATCATGCCGTATTTGGCGTATTTCCAAGCCATCCGCCCAGGCTCTATTAGTCCTACACTTTCTGGGCTGCTGTAGCCTCTGCCTACCAGAGCCAGATTTTCGGGGGAGATGCCATGTCTTTGCAGCACCATATAAGCTCTAAACGCAGAAGCTTCATCTGGTAATACAGCGATCATTAGGCGTGAATTTCTGGGTCGAGTTGTGGTCACAGCTACTGCCTAGTGTTTAAATAAATTCTACAAAATTTCCGTAGGATAAAACTGCTCCTATAGCATTACTTTTGGTGTGAAGATAGACTAAGTGTGTAGGGATAAACAAAATTAATGTCGATCGCGAGAAAATACGCTACAAAAAAAGTTCGAGCTAGAGAAATTTTGGTGCGTCTGAAACGACTTTACCCCGAAGCTCCCTGCACACTAACATATGCCAGTCCGATGCAGCTTCTCGTTGCCGTGATCCTCTCTGCCCAATGTACTGATGCGAGGGTGAATATGGTGACTCCAGAATTATTTCGGCGTTTTCCCGATCCTGAATCAATGGCAAATGCCGATCTAGATGAGATTATGGAACTGGTAAAATCGACGGGATTTTTTCGTAACAAGGCTAAAAATATTAAGGCGACCTGCACGATGCTGATTACGGATTTTGGTGGGGAAGTGCCAAAGTTGATGGAAGATTTGCTCAAGCTGCCAGGGGTGGCGAGAAAGACAGCTAACGTTGTGCTTGCTCATGCTTTTGGAATCAATGCAGGTGTGACGGTCGATACCCATGTGAAGCGATTGTCCAATCGACTGGGACTAACTAAATATGCCGAACCGATTAAGATCGAACGAGATTTAATTAATTTGTTGCCTCAAGCCGATTGGGAAAACTGGTCAATTCGCCTGATCTATCATGGTCGGGCAGTTTGCAATGCGCGTAAACCTGATTGTCCCAACTGTGCTTTAGCCGATCTCTGCCCTAGTGCGGTAACTTACCTTAGTAGTCAATGAACCCACCTGGATTAATTTCGATCGTGGGAGCGACTGCTACGGGGAAGACAAGCATCGCGATCGAACTTGCTCAGCAATTAGGTGCGCCAATCCTCAGTGCTGATTCGCGCCAAGTTTATCGTAATTTTGATATTGGTACAGCAAAACCAACCTTGGCCGAGCGTCAGGATGTGCCGCATTACCTGATCGATCTGGCTGAACCCGACACAAGCTTTACGGTGGCTGAATACCAGATCCAAGCACAGGAGTTAATCGCCACATTTCACGCCCAAGGGATTACACCAATTTTAGTCGGTGGGACTGGATTGTATATTCGATCGATCTTGCGCGGTATGACAATTCCTCGCGTTGCGCCCCAAATGGAACTTCGATCTCAACTTATGCAACTCGGTCAATCTCAGTGCTATGCCATGCTCCAACAAGTCGATCCTGCCAGTGCTAAGGCGATCCATGCCAACGATCGAGTCCGAACCTTGCGATCGCTCGAAGTCTTTTACGTTACAGGCATCCCTCTATCAGCCCAGCAAGCAGAGTTACCACCGACATATCCGATTCACCAAATTGGTATCACTTCACCCGATCGATCCGTGCATCAACAGTGGATTATCGATCGAATCGATCGTATGCTCCAAAACGGCTGGCTCGAAGAAATCCAACAACTCCAAACTAAGTACGGCAAAGATCTTGCCCTCTTGCGAACTCTGGGCTACGCTGAAATGTCAGATTTTCTCGATCGAAAAACCACGCTTGCCGAGGCGAAGGATTTAGCAGCTTTGCACACACTCCAGTTTGCCAAACGCCAAAAGACTTGGTTTAACGGTGCAGGAAATATCGATCGAGCGATTCATTGGATTTCGCCTACGACCAGCCCAA
>JARCMB010000196.1 GCA_030248825.1 Pseudanabaenaceae cyanobacterium MP8IB2.15
GGATATCGATCGATCATCTGTGCGGGATTTGGTAATCGCACTTCTTGAAATAACTGAATTGCTTGCGCCTTTGCCTGTTCTAGCGTAACTGTCTGATGTTGGAGAATTGCCTCGATCACCTGATATCCACAAGTAAATAGCGGATTAAGCGATGTCATTGGCTCTTGGAAAATCATCGAGATCGCATCACCCCGATAATGCCGCATCTGACGCAGGGGGACTTTGAGTAAATCAATTATTCGATCGTCATGATTAAATAAAATCTCGCCGCTTACCCGTGCAGTCTGTGGGAGTAATCCCATAATTGCCAGAGCCGTTACTGACTTCCCCGATCCAGACTCACCCACAATACCGAGAGTCTCACCCTGTCGCAGCTCGAAAGAGATGTCTTTAATACCACTAACATTGCCTCGATCGCTTTTAAAGTCGAGCTTGAGATGATTGACTGATAAGAGAGTGGATTGATTCATATGATTAGGATTGGCTTATGGATATTGGGATACCCCTCCCAGCATCCCCTTGCAAAGGGGATGCTGGGAGGGGTTATTATTCGGCATAAAACTCGAAATAATAGGGACGCACACCAGTTGTAACTAAGTTGACATATCGCAAATATTTACTCCATCCTGGTGTACAAATTTCTTCAGGTTTTGCGGTCGCGAGACTTGTATACCTCACCAGACCACCATCGCAGTCAAAATTTTTCCGACTCTCTCCCTGTTTAGGCATTGAATGTGGCGAGAAAAAGTGAGTTGCTCCACCTGTAAAGTCGTCAATATCTCCTGCCAAAATCGATCGAGCTAAATCGGCATATTCAGGATAGAGTGTCGGATCTTGATTGGTGGCATAGTGGTAGAACCCGTCGATCGTCACAACATCACTGACCTGATTAGTTCTCATATTTTTCATCCGATTAATCACAGTCAATCCTACAGCTTCGCGTTCTGCTTGATTCCCGATCGAAGCTTCCGAAATCAATACCCGCGCCAGTAAATCCACATTACTGAGTGGTCGATCGGGCGGACGAGAGATTTGCCCCCTCTGACGTGCAACCAAAAGCATTACCAAAGCTAGCAGGGTTAGAGCCAACCACAGATTAGCAAAAATATTACTAGATTTTTTCGAGTCTGTGGGCGATTGCGTCTCTTTGCTCTCGGTCATATCCCCATTTAGTTAAAAAATTATTGTACTCACCTATGCCAGATTCTGCGGCAGTTTTTACTAAAGCGGCAATGCGACTAACTTCGGCTAGCTTTACTAACATAATTAGATTTGCGGTGCGATCTCGAACTCGATCTGAGCCTTGCGCTTGGGTTTCGTTCCCCATCCGCCGATGCGCGATCGCCATCGCAGTAGACATGACCAGATTTTTGACCAAGAGTTCCGCGTTAGGCGTTGGCACTGTGCGTAAAGATTCTACGATCGCTGGGGTGGGATGATCGGCAATTTCCCAGTCACCTGTTAAATAACTCACAAAAAACCCCCTTGCCCCATTTTCAGTTCTAATCAGAGCCTCGATCGATGTCTGGAGTTCTCGATCGGTGATTTCGTTGAGATCTATACGGGTTAGGAGGTCTGCGGTATAGTCGATCGATTGTTCAAAGGTTAACGAGTGATCTGTGGAGATGGGAGTGTTGGTGGGCATGAATTTCAGGAAAGCTGAAGTCGAGTTTAGATCATGCTAGCAGTTTACCTCATGCACTGATTTTCCTGCGGAAAGATTGACATCGCCTACCTTTCCGCCTTAATCTGAGCTAACCAAGCATCAAGGGGAATTAGCTCAGTTGGTAGAGTGCTGCGATCGCACCGCAGAGGTCAGGGGTTCGAGTCTCCTATTCTCCATTTTTTGTGTACATTCGCAGATCGGTTCTTCAAACAAGAAAATAGCGATCGACGCACCAACAAAAGGACTAATCGCAAAATATGCGCCTGTTCGAGTTGTGCCGATGTGTCGTAGAGCTAATACGAATAACACCAAGCTGATGCCATAGCTGAAGAAGCTCACTATAATAAGCCCGCCAGCATCCAAGGATCGGATTATCTCAAAAGTGCCTTAGACAAAGGTGTACTTGCCCCAAAAAGTATGGCAGCAGTGATGGCATAAAAAATACCTGAATTCGATCGATTCTCGTTCATAAACCTTTAAGCGCAAAAGAGTTTATTACCGTTTAAAACTAAAGCGTCCATTCACTTTCTTGCCATTGATATCACAGAGAATCGCCACTTTATAATCACCTGTAGCTTTGCCAGCAAGCAGTGCCGTGTAATGCTTTTCCTTAGCATCATACTTCAGTGTTAAGGCTTCCTTCTTCCCATTTGGCATTTGTACCTGAGCCGTCACCTTTGCCCCACCTACAGTTGCATGATTATCGCTCTTTTGTAAATAGAAATCCAAGTGCAATCCTTTTTCAGTTTTCTTTGGCACAAACTCCAAATGATAGCCCTGTGATTCAATTACCTGACCACCTTTACCTTCTTTTAATTTAGTTATGACTGCGGTTTGGGGGAGAAAATCATCAGAGGCGAAAGATGTCTGAGCCATACTTCCAAAAGTGAGAAGAACCAATGTAGCTGTTGCAATGTACTGAATAGATTTCATCTGTTTTCCTTATGAGTGTTGATTTAGACCTTGATCTTTGTGAGATTTGCTTCAGTTAGGGCAGGAGTATCCGATGCTTTTGGGATCAAATACTTACTAAACTGAGCATATAAAGCTGGAAGCACCAGCAATGTGAGTGCAGTCGATGTGAACAATCCCCCTAACACCACGACTGCCAGAGGTTGGAGGATTTCTTTGCCAGCACCTGTACCAATTACTAATGGAACCATGCCGAGCGCCGATGTTAGAGCGGTCATCAAAATTGCGACTAGACGTTCCATCGAGCCTTCACGAATTACTTGCTGGAATGGTATTCCCTTAGCGAGTTTCTGATTGTAGTTATCGACTAGTAACAATCCATTACGTACCGCAACACCAAATAGAGTGATGAAACCTACCAAAGAGGCGACTGAGATCACGCCACCACTAAGGGCGATCGAGAATATTCCACCGACTAGAGCTAATGGTAAATTCACCATAATCATTAACATTGCAGGGATAGATTTTACGGCGAAATACATCAATACCGCGATAATTAATGCTGCAAGACCGCCGAAGACTAATAGGTTTTGGGTGGCGCGTTCTTCTGATTCAAACTGACCGCCATATTGGATGAAATAGCCTGAAGGTAAGATTACTTGTTGCTTTACTTTTAATTGAATTTCGTTAACTATCGATCGCAAGTCGCGTCCAGATACATTTGCGGAAACTACGAGTAGGCGAGAGACATTTTCGCGGTTAATCGTATTTGGTCCCGTGCCATATTCAATCTGAGAAACCTGAGACA
>JARCMB010000197.1 GCA_030248825.1 Pseudanabaenaceae cyanobacterium MP8IB2.15
GATGTCGGCAATGCGTTGAGATGAATGACCATCACCAAATGGATTCGCCACATTTGCCATACTTTGATATAGCGACTCGTCTTTGAGAATATCTGTTGCTGCTTTGACAATATTTGCCGTCTCAGTCCCCACCAACTTGGCTGTACCTGCTGCCACTGCTTCAGGTCGCTCGGTGGTGCTGCGTAGTACCAGAACTGGTTTGCCTAAACTGGGGGCTTCTTCTTGCAATCCACCAGAATCAGTCATGATCAAATAAGCCCGTTGCATTGCGCCGACTAACTCTCCATAACTCAATGGCTCGGCGAGGAAGATCCGAGGATGATCGCCTAGGAGTTCTTGCAAAGGCTGACGCACGGTGGGATTGAGATGCAGAGGTAATAGGAGTGCCACGTCGGGAAATTCTGCGAGGATTTGCAACCATGCCGCCGCGATTTGGGTTAACGGTGCGCCCCAGTTCTCCCGCCGATGTACTGTCGCTAAGATCACGCGATGATCTTGCCAGTTCAGTCCAGGGATATCACACTGTGGCGATCGAGCCGAAACATACAACAACGCATCGATCACGGTATTGCCTGTGTGGTGAATGCCTGATAACACCCCAGAACGTTTGAGATTTTCGACTGCGGCGGTTGTGGGGGCAAAATGCAGTTGGGCGATTTGGGAAATCAATCGACGGTTAGCTTCTTCGGGATAGGGATTGAATAAATCGTCGGTGCGTAAACCTGCTTCGACATGCCCGATCGAAATGTGCTGGTAAAAAGCTGCTAAAGCTGCCGCAAATGCTGTAGTTGTGTCGCCTTGCACGATCACGATTTGGGGCTGGAGTTGTTGAAACAGCGTTTCTAAACCGACTAAACTCCCGCAGGTAATCTGGGTCAAAGACTGTTTGGGTTGCATGATTGCCAGATCTCGATCGGCGGTGATCTCGAATAGCTCCATCACCTGGGCCACCATTTCCCGATGTTGCCCTGTCAAGATCACGGTAGTTTTAAAGTCCTGACTTTGGCTGAGCAACAAGATAATTGGGGCAAGTTTGATTGCCTCTGGACGAGTGCCCAGTGTAATGCAGACGTGGATTGGTTTCATGGCTAATTCTATCTTCTAGGTTCGATCGATCGATTGAATGCTGCTCTCAGCCATCTCTTTAGCTGATTTAGGTTGGGCGAAAACATAATGAACGGCAGCAATGATACCCACAATCGCAATCGCTGCGACTAAATACTGTGCCAAAGTCACGATCACCTCATTTTTCCTAGACTTATGGGATTTTGTCGCCAGTGTAGAAGTCGATCGAGGTGATAAATCAAGGCTAGGAGAATCGCGATCTTGGCTAAAATCTTCGGCATCTTCTAATCCAAAAGGTGGGCTTAGCTCTGGGATTTGACCTAGTTCAGATCGATCGAGATCTTGAGTTAAGCTGGCAGAATTAATTTCTGGTTCGATTTCAGGTTTTTTGGTGTAAGCAGCGATTTTCTGGGCAAGATCTGGCTGCATCGGCACAGCTAATTCAAATTCCTCTGTCCAAGTCGGGGAATCCTGACCAGTGCGTTGCCATGATACTTGCACCTTAGAAATATTCTCTACCCCGATTGTGGTCAGCCACTTTTGAATCATTGATACTAAAGCGGTACGATTAGGCGTGCGAAATTCCTCAGTCAGAGATCGTCTGTCAGATTCGATCAATATCTGGAGGCAGTCATCTTCTTTACTCAGGGCAGCCATCATGCCATGTGCCTTGAGCAAGCTATTCATTAAGGATGCGAGTACTTTCACATTTCCCTGCTTAGCAAATTCCAAGAGGCTGGGCTGCATCATGTTTTGTCCTAAAAACTATCATTCCAAGGCTTAATGTAGCAGAGAATAAGGATTAGATTAAGATTACATCGGTTAGTTGCGATGAATTTTGTTTGATAAGTCGCATTAATAAGCGTAGTCCCTCATTAACAGCGTTTGAGTCTGGAAAGAGTTTGGCAACATCAGGATCTAGGTTAATAGTTATATTTGCTCTCTTCCGTCCCTGTCCACGAGCAACAACGGTCATTTGGGTAAAATCATATTCGGGGCGTAAATCGTCTTCCATCTCAAAGTTCTGATTCATAAGAGGTATCCAGCGCAATCTCACCACTCATTCATATCCACCTGCCAACACTCAGTTGCAATTACTCGTTGTAGTTCTTCCGTCTCTGAGTCACTTAAAATTCCTGCAAACTTTACGAGAGGATGACTTCTGCCTATAGCTTTAACCCGATGTAAAAAATCTAGCCCTGTTTGTACTAGATCATCAGGAGCCTGTTCGAGTTCTTGGATCAATTGCTCACGATTTGCCATGTGTTCAAGATTCCTCAGCCAAGCACGCTTGTATAAACCTAGTATATCCAACTACTGAATCTGCTCACTAATATTAAGAGAAAGGAATGAAAAGAACTTGACCTTCATATTCTTCAGGATCACTACAACAGATGAATAGTTCTAAATCATCAATGATCTTACCTATGGGTGCTTTTGCAATCACCTCAACAACTCCAGTCATTGCTAATCCCTGATTAACACGCTCATAGGCATACATCGTAATAGTTGCTACATCATGGGTAAGCAAGATGCGTCCCTCACTAGCTGCCCATTCTAAGATTTGAGGATCGTCAGTGTTCATCAGTCCTACATCTTGAACACGAACTATATCTAATTTAGGCAAACGTCTCGTCAGACCACGCAATATAGCCCCGTTAAAATTTTCGTCAGTTAAAAAGCGCACAGGGATCTAGCTCTCCTTCGCTTGATAACGGGTAAGTAAGCGTTGCCTTAAATCAAGCAGGTTGTGCTTTTGAGTAAGCTGCTCTCTTAATTTTTGAGCTTGACTGCTGCGCTGTTCTAAGTAGAGATCGATTTCCTGACGGTGGCTTAAGTAATATGCAATGGAGCTATACACATCTTCCAAGTTCAAAACAGAAAACTGAATAGCAATTTCCTCTGGAGTTGCTCCATAGTCATAAGCCGCTAGAATACTATCGAGCGTAACTCGACTTTGACCGATACGAATTCCTCCAGCCTCATCCCACCGAAATGGGGGAGCAGATACTTTGAATTCAAGTTGTACGCTCATAATTCTTGACTTAGAATGTATACACAAATTATAGCCAAAGTTTGATTTATCTATGACTGTAATAGGAAATGGTGCTGAGGTTGATCGTCGAATACAGAGGTTGCTTTTGGCTTTGTTCTCATCCCAATCAAACAACATGAGCTAAGTGTATAAAAGATTAATTTGGGTATCGTTATTTATTGAAAACTCATTACAACAATCATAACTCAAGATACTGAGATTACTTTTCTCCCCACAGAATTTCTAACATCGGCAGTAAAACGTTCACAACTGGCTTGGCGATGGGATCTACAAGTTCTTTGATCGCGGCAACTCCACCGACTTTTAGGGCTTTGACGATCTTGGCTTTCTGGATGGGATTCTTCTCAATTTCTTCGATCGATTTGGTGGCGAGTGCGGCTTTTTCGGGTGCAGTGGTGGTGGGATAAGTCTCGGACAGTTGGGCTAGAAGTTGCTGAATTTCTGCGGCGGCTTCGGTCAGGCTTTGTTTTTGCTCTGGGGTGTAGATAATTTGATTGCCTTCAACGTTACCAGCAACTCCATAAACTGTCCCTTGAAAAGTTTGCTCTACCTTTTTAGATGCATCTGTCATAACTGAGCTTGCTCC
>JARCMB010000198.1 GCA_030248825.1 Pseudanabaenaceae cyanobacterium MP8IB2.15
CTGTAATCGTCGATCGAGAAATACTAAGTTCTTCAGCAAGTTGTGCTTGTGTAAAACCTGTTTGCTTTATCGCCTTCTTAATCTGCTTGATCCCGTCTTCAGAAGCCCGTAGCGATCTCGTCATGCTCTAAACCTCAATCAACTACAAACCATTTTGACATTTTTCCAAGTCACGCAAAATCTGGGACAGATCGAGGGTTGAGCGAAGTCGAAACCCGCCATAACTCACGCAAGTCCTGCAAACCCTGCAAGTCAGTCAAGCACGCCTCATTCATAGTTGTTTCATCGTAATTCGGAGCAAACATTATGCCAGTTCAAAATCAAGTCCAAACCAAATCGATCGAATCCATGCCTTCTGCAACACCTGTCGATGCATCCAATACAATTCCTTCGATTATCAACAGCCCAACCGTTAGTGTCATTCTCGCCTTTGCCGTCCTGATTCGCGTCATCGTCGGATCATCATCAGACAAAAAGTAAAAGTGCTTTAACGCAAACCGAAAACGATCACAAAACACCTTTAGAGCTAGGAATCTCGTGGGTACGGCGCGGATCGATTTCGGTTGCCATCCGCAACGATCGAGCAAAAGCTTTAAACGTGGCTTCAATGATGTGATGCGAGTTAATCCCTTCTAGCTGGCGGATATGCAGCGTAATTTGGGCGTGGTTGACGATCGCTTGAAAAAATTCGCGCACCAGTTGAGTGTCGTAAGTCCCCACCCGTTGAGTCGGGATCTCTAGCCCATAGACAAGATAGGGGCGACCAGAAAAGTCCAGTACCACCTGCACCAGAGCCTCATCGAGCGGCGCGATGAAATGTCCGAATCTGACAATACCTTTTCGATCGCCCAGAGCCTGTCCTAAAGCCTGTCCCAGCGTAATGCCAACATCTTCATTCGTGTGATGATCGTCGATGTACAGATCGCCTTTTGCCTGAATATTTAGATCGAGCAAGCCGTGCGAACAGATCTGCTGCAACATGTGGTCTAAAAACGGTATTCCAGTTGCAACTTGACTTTTGCCATGCCCATCAAGGTTTAGCTCTACGGTGACATCGGTTTCTCCTGTCTGGCGTTGGACTCTGGCAATGCGGTTGGCGTATGACATTAATTTTTGCTTATTTTTCTTGGGTTGTAGCTTTTTTCCTATCTATAGTGTATACTCATGAGCGTGTGAGGAGCAGTTAAAAGAGAGCCGAAGCGAAACATGGAAAGCTCGCGGCTCTTTTTTAGTATTTATTTTTGTTTACTTTAATCGATCCAACTAGTTCTACACGCATAGATTTGACACCCTCACGCATGGGGAACAAGACCCAGTAAGTAATGTCAGAAACTCCAGCCCAAGGAAAGTATGAGCAACTTTATGGCGTAGTCGAACGACTGACATTCCACTCGTCCGATACAGGTTATACGGTAGCGCGCCTCAAAGCTCCCAGCGATCGAGATTTAGTCACAATTGTCGGTAGCTTCCCCAATATCCAAGCGGGACAAACTTTGCAAATGGAGGGATTCTGGCGATCTCATCCCAAATTTGGCGATCAGTTCCAAGTGATGCAATATGAGGAAACCAAGCCTGCAACCCTGACAGGACTGGAGAAATATCTTGGTAGTGGGTTGATTAAAGGCGTGGGGCCAGTGACGGCAAAGCGGATTGTGGCGCATTTTGGCTTGGATACCTTGGATGTAATCGAAAATCAGATCGATCGACTATCTGAAGTTCCAGGCATCGCCAAGAAACGGATCGAAATGATTCAGTCTACTTGGGAGGAGCAAAAATCGATTAAAGATGTGATGGTTTTCCTCCAAGGGCACGGCGTTTCCACCACTTATGCCGTGAAGATTTTCAAGCAATATCGGAATGAGTCGATCGCAATTGTCACCGAGAATCCCTATCGCCTAGCCACAGATATCTATGGGATTGGATTTTTTACTGCCGATGCAATCGCCCAGAATGTCGGATTTGCGCCAGATTGCGAGTTTCGGGCGAGAGCAGGTATTCTCCACTCGCTCAGTGCCGCAGGTGAAGATGGTCATTGCTATCTGCCCCAACCAGAACTAGTCGAGTCTACGGTGAAACTGCTCAGTCATGGTGAATATGCAGCAAACGTCGATCGAATACTAGATTTGACCAATCAAATGGCGATCTCGGATGAGATTGTGATGCAGGGATATCAGGGCGAATTTATCTGTTATCGACCATCTTTTTATCACACCGAGCAGAACCTCGCGGATCGATTAAATCAATTACTGAATCGCCGTGTCGAAATCGATATGGAGCGGGTCAAATCGTGGATCGATCGATTTACCAAAAAACACGAGATCGATCTTTCGCCATTGCAACGTCAAGCAGTCGAGCTTGCTGCCAGTTCGCCCGTGATGGTGCTGACAGGTGGGCCGGGCACAGGCAAGAGTTTCTCAACCCGCACGATTGTGGCGTTATGGAAAGCGATGGGCAAGACAATTTTGCTCGGTTCTCCCACAGGACGGGCGGCGCAACGGCTTAAGGAGATGACAGGACAGGAAGCGAAAACCATCCATCGCCTATTGGAATTTGACCCCAGTACGATGGGATTTAAACACGATCGAGATTATCCACTAGAGGCTCAGTCGATCGTAATTGATGAAGCTTCGATGTTGGATTTATTTCTAGCAAATTCTCTGATTAAAGCTGTACCGTTAGATGCTCAGCTTCTACTTGTGGGCGATACTGACCAGTTACCGAGTGTGGGGCCGGGCAATGTGTTAATGGATTTGATTAATTCTGGAAAAGTCCCCGTCGTGCGATTGACTGAAGTGTTTCGCCAAGCCCAAGCCAGCCAAATCGTCCAGAACGCACATCGGATCAATCAAGGATATTTCCCCAAACTTGAAAAGATCTCAGATCATCCCAAGTCTGATTGCTTATGGTTAGAAATGGAGCAGCCCGAAGATGCTGTGCAGGGGATTTGTGATATCGTCGAGCATCTTTTACCGAATTTGGGATTTAATCCTAGGCAAGATGTGCAGGTGCTAGCGCCGATGACTCGTGGTGATGTCGGAACGCGAAATCTTAACCAAGTGCTGCAAAATCTAATTAATCCATCTCATGTTCAAAAAGGCGAGATTAAACGTGGTGGCATGACTTTGCGGGTCGGCGATCGAATTATCCAACAGGGAAATGATTACAATCGTGAAGTATTTAATGGCGACTTGGGTGTAATTTCCCAGATCGATTTAGAAGAGCAGGAAGTGACAGTGATGTTTGGCGATCGAGCCGTTACTTATGACAGTGCCGACCTCAACGAAATCACCCTAGCTTGGGCGGTAAGTGTGCATAAGTCTCAAGGTAGCGAATACCCTGTCGTGATCTTCCCAATCTACACGCAGCACTTTATGATGCTTTCACGCAACCTTGTTTATACGGGGCTGACCCGCGCCAAAAAACTCGCGATCGTCGTGGGAAATAAAAAATCGATCGGGATGGCGGTAAAGCAAGTCAAAGATCGCGATCGATATACCTTCCTCTCTCACCGACTAACTCATATTTCTGATGGGACTTAATTCATGACAATGCGGGCATTTGTGACGGGTGGGACAGGATTTGTGGGGGCAAATCTGGTGCGGCTGTTATTACAAGAGGGCTGGAATGTCAGGACATTGGTGCGTCCTCAGAGTAATTTAGCGAATCTAAGTCAACTTGATGTTGAGTTGGTCAAGGGCGACCTCACCGATCCTAACTTAGCTAGTCAGATCGAGGGCTGTCAGGTGTTGTTTCATGTTGCCGCCCATTATTCCCTCTGGCAAGCAGATCGAGCAAATGTTTATCGAGATAACGTGTTGGGGACGCGCAATGTCCTCGCCGCCGCACGTCAAGCAGGGATCGATCGAACTATTTATACAAGCTCTGTCGCCGCGATCGGGACGGGTAAAAATGGCGCGAGTGTGGATGAAAGCCATCAAAGCCCTGTGGAAAAATTAGTCGGTCACTACAAACAGTCAAAATTTTGGGCAGAGCAAGAAGCGCATCATGCCGTCAAACTGGGGCAGGACATCGTGATCGTCAATCCCACCGCACCGATTGGAGCATGGGATCGCAAACCGACTGCTACTGGAGACATTACCTTACGGTTTCTGCGTCGCCAAATGCCTTTTTACGTGGATACAGGACTAAATTTTATCGATGTGCGCGACGTGGCTCGTGGTCATTTGCTGGCAGTAGAAAAGGGGAAAACGGGCGATCGATATATTCTCGGTAATCAAAACCTCAGCCTCAAGCAAATCCTCGACCTACTCGCTAGTCTGACTGGGATCTCCGCCCCAGATCGATCGATCCCATTGTGGGTTCCGCTCAGTGCGGCCTGGATTGATGAAATTGTGCTGACCAAATTTGGCAAAACTCCTTCAATCCCGCTAGACGGGGTGAGGATGTCGAAGCAGCCGATGTACTACAATCCAGCTAAAGCTGTTCGCGATTTAGGCTTACCCCAAACCGCAATCGCTGAGGCATTACAGAATGCCGTGGACTGGTTCATCAACAACGGCTACGTCGAGTAAGCTAAGCTAGTATTCTGATACCTTGAGGAGTGGGCAAGATTTATGGCAGTTCAATTACAGCAAGCCTTTGAAATCGGCAAATATTTAGTCACACAGCGTCTGACTGGGCGCAAAAGATTTCCTCTGACATTGATGTTAGAACCTCTGTTTCGCTGTAACCTCGCTTGCTCTGGCTGCGGCAAAATTCAGCATCCGACCGAAATTCTCAAACAAAATCTCACCCCAGAACAATGTTTTGCGGCGGCAGAAGAATGTGGTGCGCCTGTGGTGGCAATTCCAGGTGGAGAACCGCTCCTGCATCCCCAGATTGACGAAATCGTTAAAGGTTTGATCGATCGCAAAAAATTTGTCTATCTCTGTACGAATGGATTACTGCTAGAAAAGAGCTTAGATAAATTTAAACCTTCGCCTTATCTCACCTTCAGTATTCACCTTGATGGTATGAGAGAGTGGCATGACCAATGTGTCGATCGAAAAGGCGTGTTTGATATTGCTGTCCAAGCAATCAAAGCTGCGAAAGCCAAAGGATTTCGGGTGACGACAAATACGACAATTTTTGACGGCGCGAAAGTCCAAGAGATGCAGGAGTTTTTTGACTTCCTCGGTACGCTCAAAATTGACGGCATGATGATTTCACCAGGCTATAGCTACGAATGGGCCCCCGATCAGACTCACTTTCTCAAGCGCGATCAGACCCGCGCTCTATTCCGCGAAATCCTTGCTCCTTTTAAAGCTGGCGAGAAAAAATGGAACTTTAACGCCAATCCCTTATTTCTCGATTTTCTCACAGGTGAAAAAGATTACGAATGCACACCTTGGGGAATGCCCAGCTATAGCGTGTTGGGTTGGCAGAAGCCATGCTACTTGCTGAATGAAGGACATTACAGCAGCTATCAAGAGCTGACCGAAAAAACTGATTGGAGTCAATACGGTCGTGCTAGTGGAAATCCCAAATGTACTGATTGTATGGTGCATTGTGGTTATGAACCAACGGCGGCAATGGATGCGATGCAACCGAGTAACTTCGGTCGGGCGATTGGTAGTCTATTTGGGTGAGACCCTCACCCCTAGCCCCTCTCGCAGTGGGAGAGGGGGACAGGATTTTGTTTGGAAAGAGAACTAGATTTTAAGTGAGATTTGTGAGCAGGGTAGATGAATCGGAGAGAATTACGCAATAGTGAATCGATCGAAGACCCAAAAGATAGTGTGGTGGTAGCAGCGTTCTATCACTTTGCAGATTTTCACGATTATGAAACGTGGCAGCCATTATTAAAATTATTTTGTGATGCTCACGAGCTAAAAGGAACGATTTTGCTTGCGAGTGAAGGAATTAACTCCACGATCGCGGGAAGTCGGGATGCAGTTGATGCCTTATTTGATTATTTACACGCCGATCCTCGATTTGAACTACTCCAACATAAAGAATCCTATTGCGATCGAATTCCATTTCAACGGATGAAGGTGCGATTAAAAAAAGAGATTATTAAACTTGGTATCCCTGTGAAGCCGACCCAAGTGGTGGGAACTTATGTCGAGCCAAAAGATTGGAATGCTCTGATCTCAGATCCTACAGTGATCGTGATCGATACCCGCAATCGCTATGAAGTGGAGTTAGGTACTTTCGATCGATCGATCGATCCCAAACTCGATACATTTAGCGAGTTTCCTGAATACGTCCGCCAAAACTGTGACCCTGATAAACATCAAAAGATTGCGATGTTTTGTACGGGTGGGATTCGTTGTGAGAAAGCGAGTTCGTATATGCTGGCACAGGGTTTTGCAGAGGTCTATCATCTCCAAGGCGGCATCCTTAAATATTTGGAGGAAGTACCACCGCAGGAGAGTCTCTGGCAAGGAGAATGCTTTGTATTTGACGATCGAATCAGTGTCGATCGAGATCTTCGTCAAGCTCAGAAGAATGGGCTATCTTAATTTCGTGTGGGATGACGATTTGGATAAAAGTCTGTGGCTGGAGTGATGATTGATTATAGTCGATCGCTAAATCCTCCAATTGCTATAATTACATCATGTACAGCCAAAAGATTTATGTCTATCACCCAAGTACGCAAGATTTGCACGCAAGAATATCACCGCATGGCTGAAGCGGGAATTTTTAGCCCTGAAGAGCGCATCGAACTAATTGCAGGACAAATTTGGCAAATGGCGGCAAAAGGGGCGGGGCACTCTTCAAAACATAGTGCAGGCGTAACAAGATGTGAAAAGACTCTGCGGCGATTATTAGGAGATCGGGTACTCATCCGTTTACAAGACCCAATTCAACTAGATGACTATTCAGAACCATAACCTGACATTGCAATCGTGCAGCCGAGAGGAGATGACTACGCCGCAAAGCATCCGACGGTTGCGGAGGTATTCTTGTTGGTGGAGGTCTCAGACACTACGCTTAAGCACGATTTGGAAACAAAAGCTTCGATCTATGCTAAAGCTGGCATTCTAGAATATTGGGTGTTGAATGTGATTAATTGTCAACTGCACGTATTCCGTGACCCATCTATAAATAGATACCAAGTGGAATCTATTCTTGGGAATGGGGACATAGCAACATCGATCGCTTTTCCCGATATTGTCGTTCCAGTGGGTTCGATCGCGATTCCTTTAACTATTCCTTAGGGTCTATCCATTCCTCAGCAAATTCCCAGTCATTTTTGACTCGATCGATCTGCCATCAGTGGTTTTCTGTAATTTGGGTAATTTACCTGTTTTAATCTAATGCTGAGGCTAAAATCCGACCTTCAACAGGTTCGTACTCATCTTCAAGTAACCAAAATTCTGCTTCTTGATAGGTTGAACTAGCAAATACAGTCGTATATTTCTGCACAGGATCGCAAACCTGACAGTTCCCATCACGATCGCTTAATAATAGGAGCATATAAGGGGGAGCAAGTGTAGGATCTATCCATACCTCAGCAAATTCCCAATCATTTTTGACTTGATCCCGTGCGGGGGATGACATGATATTGACCTGATGCATTGACTTTTATTTCTCCGTAGTAAAGTAAAGTGCGTGTACCATCGTGACTAACTCTGTAACCGATTGGTTGATCGAAGAACATCCCGTAACGGTCATATTCTCGAATAGTGCCAGTAAATTCTCCAACCTCTATAATAGTCCGAGCTACGCTATTCATAGTGGTTTCATCGATAAAAACATGAGCGGCACGTCCCCTATTCAACAGCCTTTTGCTCTGAGGGGTATTTTGTAAGTGTTTGGCAATATGTTTGAAATCAAGTGTAATCTGGCGGTTAATTCCTGTCATGGTATGGGAGTACGGAAAAAGTAAGTGAGATTGCTCTATCTATAAGTCCACTAAAAGTTGTTGATGGATCGAAGCTCGATCGACAAGAGAAGAAAGTCGATCTTGACTGAGTGGCTCACCATTGGCAAAGTATTCCAGCCATATTTGAGATATCTCTTGTGGGTCATTGGGAAGATGATTGAGTTCCCATCCAGGTAAATCGAGTTCTGCCATTAGAGTAGACATCTTTGGATCGTAGCTGATTGATGAGCAACGACATCCCTCAGCCGCCGCCATGATCGTGCCGTGATAGCGCATCGTAATCGCCATTTCTACGCCCCGAAAAATGCCTTTGAGCGATCGAGGGTTAGTCTCAGTCATGACTTTACTGGTCTGTGGTAAAGCCAGATGAATCTGCTCGGCGATCGATTTATCCTTCGAAGGCTGAAATGGCACAAGCAGAAAGTATGCATTGGTGGCTTGCTGTAATTGACTCAGAGCCTCGATCAAACAACTAATCCGCTCTGACGTGAGTTGAGGGTGCGATCTCAAGCTCACAGCAATTCGAGGTGCGGGTAAATCCCACATTTGCGCCACAGGTTCTGAAGCCAAGGCCCACACTGGATCGGGAGCCATGAGGCAATTAATATCCCAATCTGACAAGAGTTTTGCCGACTTGCTATCTCGGACGCTGATTCGATCGCAACGACTAAATGCTCGTTGAGTAATCCACTGACTGGAACCATAACGCAATGGCCCCACGCCCTGCGCCCAAGCAATCGTCTGTAAACCCATACCCCCAGCTAGTCCCAGCAGACCACCATAATAAAATGGATTCCTCGCACTGGTGGCATCTTGCATGAGGCTACCACCACCCCAGATAAAGATCTCCGACTGCTTGAAAGCTTGTAAAATCGACCAGACTGACTTTCGATCGACAGCTTCAACCTGATGTAGTTTCTCGGTTGCCCTAGGCTGAGCCGACAATACCAGAGGCTTTACCGTTTTTGGCAGCATTTGCAATAGAGCCGCAAGCAGTGCTTCATCACCACCATTGCCCATACCGTAATAGCCACAAAGAATTGCCTGACGCATAATTTAAGCTCAGCTATCAGTCGTTAACTATTAGCTTCTGATTTAGATTGAATAAGTCCAAAGATTATCGCACTGGAGATGCCTTTTGTCTCAAAGCGATCAGCATTTAGTCTCCGTCACCTAGTTTTTTTCTTGGGCAAATCTCGAAAGCTAGCTCATGCCGATAAAAACACACGTTAAACTCCGCAAAAAAATTCATGTGTCCGAGAATCACAGGCGCATCTTTCGATTGAGTCCATACAAATGCCAACAAAATGGGTGAAAACGGAGCAATTGCACCAGATATAACTAATCCTCGCGCCTCATTACGAGACAAGTTTCCGCTCAATGGAATCAATAGTTCGGACAGTTTTAGAAAAAGAGAAAAAAAGCTATTCATCGGATAAGGTGCAAGTAATAAATCAAAACACCAAATGAATAGCATTAGAGA
>JARCMB010000199.1 GCA_030248825.1 Pseudanabaenaceae cyanobacterium MP8IB2.15
CAGTATTATTGTCACACGAACAACAGATAAGACCATCTCGATTCAGTTTCAGTTCCCTTGTAAATCGGAATTGTTAGCAGGGCAGTATGACAGTAAAGGCAGTACCCCGATTGATTTCGCTGTCAACAGAGATCGCGCCTTGATGGAGATCGACCAATTGTTTGACAATATTTAAACCTAAGCCAGTGCCCTTAATTTTGCCGACATTAGCTGCCCGTTCAAACTTTTGGAATAGCTTGTCAAAATAGGCGGTGGGGATACCAATGCCCCGATCTCTCACCACAAAAATCGCTTGCCCAGTGGCAAAAGTTAATTCCAAATCAATTTCACCACCATCAGGAGAATATTTAATCGCATTGTGTAATAGGTTTTTGAGGATGGGGTGGAGCAGTCTTTTGTCGATCTGAGCACAAGGTGCTGGGGCCGTGCCATAGGTAAGCAACCTGAGTGTGTGTCGATCGATACTCACTAATTCCATTTCTTCAATTAGATCATGGCAAAATTTAGTAACATCGAGACTTTCAGGGTTAAATGTCAGCTTTCCTTCTTTTGCCTGACTCATGGTCATCGTGTTATTAATCAGTTCATCCATGCTGTCTACCGCAGTGTTAATCCGATCGACGTACCGATTTTTTTTGTCTGATGTTAAAGCTATAGCGTTATCGAGCAGATCGATCGATAGTTTGATCGCGGCGAGGGGATTAGTCAGTTCATGCGCGGTGATTGCCAGATAGCGAATTTGATCTTGGGTATTTTGTTGTTCGACTTCCAAGGCTTGTCGATCGACAAGTTGCCTGTTGTGCTTTTTGAGTGCAGTTTCGATCGTCGCCCGCAGTTCTCTGACTTTGTAGGGTTTGAGCATATAGCCAAACGAGTTGGTGTCGAGCGATCGCTGCAAGGTCTTTTCGTCAGTGTAGGAGGTGAGATAGACCACAGGTGTGTCTGTCCGCAATTGGATTTGCTTGGCGGCTTCAATCCCATCTAGTCTGCCTTGAAGCGAAATGTCCATTAGGATTAGATCTGGGCAACTGGCATCGGCGCAGGAGATCGCAGCTTCGGCGGATGCCACAATATCAATAACTTCGTAGCCTAGATCGACTAAATCGTCAGAAATTGCTGCTGCGATAATTGATTCATCCTCAACTACCAATATCCTTGCCTGAGACATGATGGCCCTCCTAGATTGAATCTAATTGCTAACTTAATTGCCAGGATGGTTAGGAAACATCATGTAGAAAGATGTGCCATTTTCCCTAAATATATCGATCGAGGCGTTGAGTTGCTTGGTCAGAATATGAACTAACCTTAACCCCAAAGATTTACAGTGCTTGAGGTCTAAGTTTTTGGGGATACCGATGCCATCATCAGTAATATTCAAGATACATAAGTTTGGTTCGATTTCATGACACTCGATGCAGATCGTGCCGTGATTGCCAGCAGGAAATGCATGTTTAATCGCATTTGTGACCAATTCGTTCACGATCAGTCCACAGGGAATGGCGGAACTGATATTGAGACGGATGGGGTCGGTTTTAACCTGAAAGCGAATTCGATCGGTATCGAGGTTATAAGCCTGAGCTAAGTTATGGATCAAGCTTTCCAAGTATGCGCCAAAATTAATCTGGGCTAGATTCTCTGGCTCATACAGCTTTTCATGAATCAGCGCCATCGAGTAAACACGATTTTGGCTTTTGGTGAATAGGGCACTCACAGCAGGATCATTGCTTGCCCTAGCTTGCATTTGGAGCAGGCTGCAAACAACTTGCAAGTTGTTTTTGACCCGATGATGCACCTCTTTGAGCAGGACTTCTTTTTCTTGCAGAGAATCAGCGATTTGGGCTTCGGCGTGCTTTCGATCGGTAATATCTTCAGAGATGCCAATGACTCGATCGATTTCACCTTGCTGATCGCGGATTGGGAAGGCTCGTCCACGAATCCAGCGAATTTCACCATTGGGACGGAGAATGCGGTACTCTTCATCATATTTTTCGGTGTAAAGCCAAGATCGTAGAACATTCATTCGATCGCAATCTTCAGGATGTACACTCTCTAAAAAATCATCAAACGAAGCGTATAGTTTCTCAGGGGGACGGCTCCAGATTTTGGCATAGGCAGGACTGACATACAGCACTTGGTTGTTGTTATTAGGATTTGTGATCCAAAAAACATCATCGATATTCTCCGCAAACTGTCGAAATTTCTCTTCACTCTCACGCAAAGCAATCTCGGCGGGAGCTAAGTCTACGTCACTGCGCTCAAATGGTAGGAGACTTTCTGCTAAAAATCTGGTCGATCGTTTGAGGGCATTGATACAATCTTGGCGATCCACAGGCAGGATCATGATGTCGAGTGAATCACGGTAAATAGCCGTAATATCTGCTATGTTGAAGCCTGAGCTTAAAAATTGACATCCTAGCTCATAAGCTTTTGCAAGCACGTCAAGATTTTCTGAGACATGATCTAAAATTAAGTATTCCTGCATGGCAATGTGAAATTGCCTAGCAATGTCACTTTTGATATTGCTCACTTATGTCTGTTTAAATCGTAAAACTCTGCTGTCTCAGTTTTAGCACAGGTTTGATTAAGCGTTAGCCACTAATCAATCATTATTTGATCGATCTCTAATTATTTCA
>JARCMB010000200.1 GCA_030248825.1 Pseudanabaenaceae cyanobacterium MP8IB2.15
ACCAGTCCAACATTCCCACAGATCTCAAAAGAGATGTTCTACCAGTTTTTAGACCAGTGTAGGATTGAAGGAGAATCTCAGGCTATGCGAAACTTTAGGGGAACTTTGGCATCTAGGTAGAGACCTCTAGTCCCTGAATTGGAGATGGGTTAATCATTTATTACGGTCGTAATGAAATATTTTTTAAGATTTTCTATCCTCTTGTTATTAGCTCTTTGCCTGTCGTTGGGATTGGGAGGACAAGATATTACTGCTCAGAATTCGCTACTCAAGCCGACAAAGCTCCATCTTACCTATCCGCCAAAGCAACATCAGACAACGAGCAACAAGATCTTTTTGATTGGAACTGCGCCGCCGACTGATGAAGTAACGGTCAACGGCAAACCGATCGATCGAATCCCCGCAGGACATTTTGCCCCCAGTTTCCCCTTGCAAATCGGCAAAAATTCATTCTCACTTAAGTATCAAAATCAGAGTATTAATCTGGTGGTAACAAGACTGGAAAGTGAACCAAAACCCCCAACACAATTAGGCTTCTTGGTTGATTCTCTGATTCCCAATGTCGATATTGCCCAAAAAACGAACGATCGAATCTGTTTTGGTGCGATCGCTACACCTAACGCCACAGTCAAAGTCAAGCTCGGCGATCGATCGATCGCGCTCAATCCCAAACAGCGCAATATCCAATTACCTCCCAACGCATCGATCTTGACCAAAAGCAACCAACCGATCGACGCGCCAATTGCAGGACACTATGAAGGATGCACGACATTTTCCACCTCAGGCAAGATCGGCAAGCCTGAATATTCCGTGGCACTTGGTAATCGGAACATCAAACAAACCGCCAAAGGTAGCATTGAGATTCTCTCGCCCGATCGAATTCAAACTGCGGAGGTGATCGATGAAGTTGCGGTCGCACGCACGGGGCCAAGTTCGGATTTTTCGCGTCTTACGCCTCTGCCTAAAGGTGCGATCGATACGATCGAAGCAAAACAAGGCGATTGGCTCCGACTTAGCTATGGTGGTTGGATTCCCGCAAAATCTGCCAAGCTTGGTAATGCTAATCTGCCGCCTCGATCGATCGTCAAAAGTCTGAGCACGCGCAAAATCTCAGGTTGGACAGAGGTAATTATCCCTTTAGAAGTAGCTGTCCCGATCTCAGTCAGTCAGGTCGATCGAACCTTCATACTCACATTACATAACGTCACGGCTCAAACTGACACAATTCTGGTTACTGGCGATCCTGCGATCGATCGATTTGATTGGCAGCAAACAGCACCAAGTAAAGTCGAATATAAAATAAGTCTTAAACCATCGCAGCAATGGGGCTATAAGCTTGAATATCGCGGTACGAGCTTAGTCCTCTCACTCCGCCATCCACCTTTGACGCAGGGTAGATCATCCAACTCAAATCTGCCGCTTCAAGGCGTTAAAATCCTACTCGATCCAGGGCATGGTAGTAGTAATGACTACGGATCGAGAGGCCCAACTGGATATGCTGAAAAGGATGTAACGCTGATTACTTCTAAATTACTCCGCGAACATTTACAAAGGCAAGGTGCGAACGTAATTTTGACCCGTGAAGGTGATGATGACCTCTATCCCAACGATCGAGTCAAGCTGATCGAAAAAATTGAGCCTTCGATCGCGATTAGCATCCATTACAATGCCCTGCCCGATCATGGCAATGCGATCGACACCAAGGGGATCGGCACTTTTTGGTATCACAATCAAGCTCAACCTCTGGCAATTTTTCTGCATGACTATCTGACGAAGAATCTTAACCGAAATGCTTATGGGATTTATTGGAATAACCTAGCATTGGCTCGTCCCACGATCGCGCCATCGGTTCTACTGGAATTAGGTTTTATGATCAATCCTACTGAGTTTGAATGGGTTATTAATCCTGACGCGCAAAAAAAACTCGCTCTCACCCTCTCTGACGGCATTACTAAATGGTTAATTGATTCGACCAGCTAATCACTTTATAGTGTAAAATCTCGGTAAATTTTAGTATCGGATTAGTTTTGATGTGACGCAACCAACTAGTAGACTGGCACTGGCAAAACAAGGAAATCCTGAAGCGATTGCAGGCATCATTCGTGATAGCTTGCGCCCTAGTTTTAATGTGACTGGCGAAATATCGATCGATGATTTTCTGGAAATTTCATTAGAGACAGATAAGCAACTTGAACAGGGTTACATTAATGATTTGATTAAGAAAATTGAAGACTATGTTTTAAAATATTTCGGCATATCAAAAGCAAGGCTCAGGATTTTCGTTCACCCAGAGCAAGATATTTCTAAAGGTCATCCGAGCAATCCTATTGCTAATGATCCAAGTACCACTCCTAGCAACTTTCTTAGTGAGGTCTTTGATATCGATACTTTTGGCAGCACACTTGATGAATCGCCTGACATCTCACTAGAGGATACATTTGGAGATACGCTTGAAAATGAGTCTAGCAGTGATTTCGATCTTAATTTTGATAATCCACTCGACAATCCGTTAAATAATCCGCCTAGTAATCAACCGATTCTAGTGACCGATTTGGTAAAAACATCTCATACTCACGAATCTAAGCTAGTAGTTGAAGCAGGAAAGGCGATCCAGCCGCCAAAGCCGAACTCATCGAGTAGTTCTTTGAGTAAAGATGCTTTAACTAACCCCTCCTCTAAGCAGCCACGCCAGCCGACACAGGAGCTTAAAGCGTCGAATATGAATATTAAAGCCAATGGCATGTCAAGTCGATCGACTAAAACTTCAGGAGGAAATGGGATGTTTGGACTGAAGGCGATTAATTTCTTAGCAACATTAGCTTTTCTCGGTTTTATCGTTGCATTAGTCCTAAATCTTATTCCTGAGTTCCCATCCCTAGCCTTCAAAAACCTTAGAAATGCTCAGATCGGGGAATTGGTCAGTTCTTTATTCTTTACGATTTTAATTGTTGAGCGTAGTCTAGAAGTATTTATCTCAACTTGGCGCGGGGTCGAGGCATCTCAAATCAAGCAAAGAATAACCGATCAGCAACTCGCCGTAGATCATGCCAGTGACGATTCCAGTAACGATAGAGATCGAGAAATCGGCGATCTAAACGACCTAAATGCAGATTTGACCACATATAAAGCAACAACAGCTAAAATTGCGCTCTGGCTGGGTTTAGCACTGGGGATCTTAACTAGCTTTGTTGGCATTCGGATTTTGGAGACCTTTATTCAAGTTGGTGTCGATGCGAACGTGAATGATATCCAATTGCGAACTTTTCGGATATTGGATATTGTCCTCACAGGTGGGCTGATTGCAGGTGGCAGCAAAGGCTTCCATCAATTGATGTCGATCTATGAAGAATTTATGGCTGCAACCACCCGTAGGATCAAGAACAATTCTGATAACGCTTGAATCAACCAACAATCCTAAACAAACGCCTAAACAACTAAGCTCGATCGTCCGACGACTTTTACTCGTATCTCTAGCTGATGCTTGATGCGCCACTACTAGGTCAAACCACTTTTATCCTGAGTTTAATTTCGATCGAGGGGCGCTGAGGTCAAAAACTGAGGTCAAAGTACACTTCTACTTTCTGGGATTTGCTACCTAACGTTTGAATTGAGCGGCATTAAAAATTTCTCTCTCAACCAAATATTACAACTTTGTCCGCTCCAATGATTTGCTAGATTACTCTTATTTCCTGTCCAAAATTCGATCGTATTCGGCATGTGATCCTATCCAAAACCAAACAATTTTATCTTCTCTAGCTTTCATAACTCCCAAAGCTCTCCATCCGATTCCTACTCTAACTGACCAAATATTTTCCTTTGGCTTGACTTCCTTAAATTCTAAGCTGGGGTGAAATGGATTCTCTTTCCAAAGATCGTAGTTCTTCTTGGCGGTTTCTTTTATCCGTTGTGGTAGTTTACCCAAGAGTTTCCCAAAGTCTCTAGTTCTGGATGACTTCATTACTCCTCACCGAAGCCCTTTTCTTCAGTCTTTCCTTCTCGATCGGCAGTCAATGCTGATTGAGCCATTTTTTGGAGGACGCTTATATCAATATCTTCTCTCGATAAGGTTTCCCGCCAACATAGTTCATTCTGAATATCTTCTAACAACTGTTGGGCAAGTTCATCTTGAAGATAATCTGAGAGCTTTTGGGCTTCACTGAATGCTGTTTCTAGTAGTTTGGTCATAGATTTTAAGTTGTCTTTGTGAATACAGCCTGTTTAATCATTAATGGGCGAGGGACAGCTTAAGCCTCTAATTTTGTGGTTTAAACTATTCTCAATGTACCTAATGTTTCCTCAATAGGCTGTACCGCTTTTCTTGTCTTTGCAATCTAACGTTGCCCATCACCCGCCGCAGATAACCTCTAAATCATAGCCGATCGACTCTCATCGTTCAGGTGCATGGGCGTTACTGTGCTGCTAGCTAAGCACAATCAACTGGACTCAGCATGAACTATTTCGCTTAATGCTGAGTCAATCACTGCATCGCTGACACCTCGACGCTTCAAACTTGCGATCAGCGCTGTCACTGTTTCGCTCTCAAACCGTTCTAAATCAACGCGCAAACCTTGACCGATATAAGCGCGAATTAATGGCTGATAACCTGAAAAGCCCAACAGTGGCGCGACCTTCTTCAGATCTTCCACAACATCTTCGGGCATACGGATCGTCACGCTTGTCATAGGTCGGTTTCGATCTAATCGCTGCTTTAGTGCTTCAACCTTCATACTCTGCTCTCTCCTGACGAGTTGATTTACGTGCTGAAATAATGCGAATGATATTATCTTCGCGCTCAATGTGAACCACATACAGTAGATTCCACCGAGTATCCAAACCAATTACAGCATCACGCGCTTCATCATTACGACTAGCATCAACGACAACTAGAAATGGATCGAAGAACGCTTCAACAGCTCTTTGGAAGGTAATTCCATCATGCTTTCTGAAATTAATTCGAGCTTTTTCATCGTCCCAGACAAAGGTAATACCATTGAGAACGAAGCACACATCCATGCTCTCAAGTATAAACAAAACGTATTTACAATGTCAATACATTGCCTACATAGACTGACCATTTTTCCCTAACAGTAAGTCAGCAGTTGCAAGCCATTTGCCAGTTACAGAATTATGATTAATCGAAGAGACGACACCAAGAATTAGCGTAGTGAAAGCGCATCCAAGTGATATCAATAAGGCAACACGATCGAAGCGTTTCAATTTTTGTGACCCCGAAATAATTGGTAAGCGCTCTGACTATTAATTGTGCCGCAATTACGTTACAAAATTCTTTGGTGAAGGAAATTACCGCAGTTTCGAGCAATTCAAATACGATCGATTTCATGCGAAGGGTTTAGTAGATTGGGTGAGCGAGAAGGTGGAGAATGATAGAATAAGTGCGACATAGCCTAGCTTCCGTATATGTTTGGAGGGTTTATGACAGTAGCGAATATTCCTACCGTTACCATTGTGCCGATCGATGTGCAGCCATTGCTAATCAATGTTAGTAGTACGGTGTTGACTGTTACATCTGAGCAATTCGATCGACTCTGTATCGATAATCCTGATTTGCGCCTTGAGTTAACTGCTGATCGGAGATTGATTGTTATGGCTCCAACTGGTGGTGAGAGTGGTGCGCGAAATCTTGATTTAGCGATCGATGTTGGATTTTGGAACCGAGAAAGCGGTTTGGGGCA
>JARCMB010000201.1 GCA_030248825.1 Pseudanabaenaceae cyanobacterium MP8IB2.15
ACAAATGTCTTTCGCAATGATCCTCTTTTTGTCTGATTCTTTTTGACCTGAGTTGTTACATATAATGAAGAAATAGTGCAATACTCCTAGTCACCCAAAACCCATCCTATTTGGAACATCGATAGATTCATGCGATCGGGTGAGTGGATAGAATAATTGTTAATCTTGGGAAATCAGAGAAATATTATTGTTGCTTACTCTTATATTTAGGCTATATTCGTAAGACTCCTACAATCATCAACCTATTTATGGGGGCAAGTTATGTCTAACGAATCTTTAAAACCTGATATCTATTCACTTCAGCAATCTGTAGTTGATGTTTTGACACAAGTTCGAGATTTGATGAAATATGCTAGCCAAAAGTTAGAGTCATCGCACGGCAAAGATGGGCGCTATGCAGAACACGCTAAAAGTATCGAAAATGAGATAACTAAGGTCAGAAACTTAGAACTACGCATGGCGATCGCTGCTCCGATGAAAGCAGGTAAGTCAACGATCATCAATGCGATCGTGGGGCAAGATATTTTGCCAAGTCGTAATGCAGCGATGACTACATTACCGACCGAGATTGTTTTCTCAAAAGATGTTACAGAACCAAAACTCAAATTGCGTTACCGACTAGAACCTGAATCTGATGACTTTGTTGATGTCTATTCCGATCTTATGCGGTCGTGGACTAATCTACAAAGGAAAATCAACGAGATTGGTATAGATAAAGCATATGAGGATATTGCTGAATATCCACATTTACGAGATTTACTGAAAGACGTGAGCGACAGTCCAGACATTCCTTTTTTATCAGAGGTTTCGGGTACGGAGGCAATTCAAAAATCTTTAACTGATCTCAATGATTTAGTGCGTCTATGTGGTGTTTTAGTACCTTCAGACAATCCATTAACATCTCTAGTATCCGTACCTCGCATTGAAGTACCTTTTTTAGATGAAAAATCTGGATTGAAGTTGGATAGTGTCGGAAAGTTGGTAATTGTCGATACCCCCGGTCCAAATGAAGCTGGCGCTTTAAATTTAGAAAATGTAGTTCAACTCCAGCTCAAAGCTAGTTCTATCATTTTACTTGTGTTGGATTACACTCAGTTAAATGCAGAAGCTGCTGAAAATGTAAGAAATGACGTTGATAAAGTGTCTGAGATCAAGGGTAAAGATAGTATCTATATCTTAGTTAATAAGATTGATCTGCGTAAAAGTAAGAAGGACATGACTAAAGAACAAGTCCTAGAATTTGTACAAAATAAATTTGACATTCAAGGTAGTTCAGATCGGGTTTTTGAAATTTCTGCCAGTCGTGCTGCCTATGCTTCTAACTTTCGCAGTGAATATCGCATGAATCCAGATGTAGATGAACCTCAATCAATGCAAACTGCGGAGCTTCTAGCGCGTCAGGCTTTCGGTGATATGTGGGAAGATGAATTTCCAGAAGCTTCAATGGGACGTATGCTCAAGGCTGCTGATAGGATATGGAGCAAATCTGGATTTGCTGACTTTCTAGAAAGAGCGGTCGCAGTTTTGATGGCTCAAGCAGCACCTCGGACATTGAGTAGCGCTCTTAACGATGCAAGCGGTAGATTGACTGAATTGCAGAACTATACTAATCTCCAAAAAGGTTCTTTTGGACAAGATGTAGCAAAGTTAAAAGCAGCAATTGATGCACTGGAAGATGATCTGCGTAAGCTGAATGACTGTCGCAACAAGCTCAAAGTAGAAGTTTTAGATCTTCGCAGATCATTAGAAAAAAAACTAAGCTCTAACCTAGTTGATATGCAATCTCAAAGTCGTGAGCAATTAAAGAAGATCTTTTGGAGAAAGGAATATAGGGAAGCTGATTGATTTAAAAAAGCTGGATTAAGATTTGTAAAGCGCATAGGACGAGTTGTTCGTCAAGATTATCAAGGTACAGGAGAGATTAAATTCAAATCTGCAAATGAAGCAAATATATTTGCAGAAACTGCAACTGCTTCCGTTAAGATGATTGTTAACGATTTAATGTTTAATGCTAGAGAAGATACTTGGCATGAAGTTAAGAGTTTGCGTAACAGAATTGAAAAGCTTCTTAAAACTAAAACTAAACCAATTATCGAACAAGCACAACGCAGGTTGTCTAAACAGTTTAATGTAGCTCTTGAGTTGCCTGATATGTTTGATGAGTTGTATCTAGAAGATGTTAGCTTAGATATCCAAGCAAAGTCTCGTTCTAGAGAATATACAGAATATAAGACAGTAAAAGAGCGACATTGGTACACTCTCTGGCTTTGGGAACATGAGAAACGAGTTCCAATCAATAAAACCGAGTGCTTTTTTATTGTTTCTGTCGATGAAGTTAATAATATGGTTGAGGAATCTATTGAAGCGGCAGTTGCAAAGGTTAAGCAGCAAGTGTTTGACTACTTAGAAGAAGATTTTCAGGCTGTACTTGACAAATCATTTTCTGAACTCGATCAATTTCTCAAGGGTTATGAGGAGTCATTGCAAGAATCTATAAATATGAATAAACAAGACGCAGCAAATCAAGCAGAGTACAAAGCTGCTCTCGATAAAGTTTCTGACAATAGTGCAAAATTGAGGGGGGCTGTTGAAAATCAAAAAAAGTACGTCGGAGAAATGCTAAAAAGTAAACAATAACTACACGATTTAATTAACTTCTTTATGTCTAGACGCGACACCTTACATTTTGCACTACGCCGAACTCTTGAAAAAGACGGATGGATAATTACTGACGACCCTTTGCTTTTGGTGATTGGACAAACAATCTTGAAAGCTGACTTAGGAGCCGAAAAAGTTTTTACTGCCGAAAAAGAAGGACATAAAATAGCCGTTGAAATTAAGGACTTTGATTCCTCATCTGTAATTAGTGAACTCCAAAAAACATTAGGTCAACTACAACTGTATCAATGGGCATTAGAAGAACAAGAACCAGATCGGCAATTATTTTTAGCGGTTAGTAAAGAAATGTTTGACAAACACTTTTTAAAGCCAATCTTTCAAATCGCGGTTCAACGCAATAAAATCAATTTGTTAATCTATGACCCTGAACAGGAGGTAATCATAAAATGGATAAACCAGTGAATTATCACGAAATACTCAGAAAAACTGTGAATGATGCCACAATTCACCAACCTCGGATTCAACCAATTAAACTCTATCCAGTTTGCGATTCTGAATCTGGGAATTTTGTAATACTTGCCACAGGCTACGATAAAAAATGCCGAGTTGATTTCGTTGTTTTTCATGCGCGTCTAGTTCAAAAAGATAATTGTGATCGCCAAATCATCATCGAAGAAGATAATTTTGAAGAAGGACTAATAGATGTACTCATCGCCGCAGGCATCAAAAAAGACCATATAATCAGCAGTTGGAAACAAGCGAGCGTAGTAAATAAATAACCCAATGCAAAACTTTGCAACTCAATCACTACAAGACATACAGCAACAAGTTCCGATTATTAGCGATAAAGCGTTAGTGGATTTAGTAAATGGGATTCAAGTAAACCAAGACCTGATTCGCTTTCGTCAAAATCGCGGTTTTATCGGGCGATTATTTGATGGCATTACAGGCAGCGATCGCGATCGCCAAATTCTTACAGATAGCAACTTCAATGTGGGAATGCAAGCTTTACATCAATGGGTATTAGCGCTCTCTGATAATCTACGGATTAGTAATGTTGCCCTAGAAATTACCCAAACCAAATTATTAGAAGCTCGTAACGCCATCCGTAACCATCGCCAAGAACTTGACCTACTCAATCAAATCACCGATCGCTTGCAAATCCAATTAAACAATCACGAACATCGTATTCATAATTTGGAGCAGCGAGTTTATCGCATTGAAACAATTCAACAAATTGGTGAAATTATTGCAGCTTGGCAGTCAGGACGCACTTATCAAGGATTCCATTGGTCAGTGCAAATTGCCTTTGTGATTCGCGAAATCGTGGATTTTGCCCTTGCGGACTATGAACGCACAACCAATGATCGCCAACTACGCCCCAAAATCATCGATCAACTGATCAGCGCTAGTCGCCAAATTCCCGATCATGCCTTCTCATTAGTTACGCTCCTAAACCTAGCTCATCAAGACACCATAGAAGAAAACCGCGAACTTGCTCAAGCGCTCCTCGAAGTGCGATCGCTGCCTCCTTCTCGACTTTTAGAAATGCCCTATCTCTTCACCCTTGGCACAACCCTAGAATTTGCAGGATTGCCAGAAGAAGCCCGTCCTCAAGATCCTGCAAAAACTGCCTTCGAGCTATGTCGTCGCGATTTGGGTGTGATCTATCCTGCCACAGACAAAAAAGAATTCATTGAACACATCATAAAGGAAACTGCTAGCGATCGCTTGTCCTTTAGAAACTCCTTTTAAAAATTTTCTGAAAAATTAATTATGAATCCAAAAATCGGCTTAGTGTTAGCTGGAGGTGGCGCAAAAGGCGCGTACCAAGCAGGAGCGATCAAATATCTTGCGGAAATTGATTTTGTTCCTCACATCATCGCAGGAAGCAGTATTGGCGCACTCAATGGTGCAGTGCTTGCCGCTAATTTACCATTTCGCCAAGCCGCCGATCGCCTTGATTTGCTGTGGACAGATCTAGGTGCAGCGAATATCATTCAACCCGATCGCGGTGAGATCGCTCAACTTGCCAGTTACATCATCCAAACTTCCCTTCCTACATTTGGTGCATGGGCTACAAAATTATTAGAATCGATCGGTATATTCTCCAATACTAAATCAGTCTTCGATCCTGAACCTATTGAAACCTTTTTACGTCGCGCCGTTGATGCTCAGCAATTACGCGATGGGATCGAACTTTGGGTTGCCGTCTTTCCATCGCTAAATATCCCTCGATTTCGGTACGATCCCGCGATGCTAGTTATCGACATGATTCGCGCCAAAATGGGACAAGATGCCCATTGGTTGCACGTTCAAAATGCAAATAGCGATCGCCAGCTTTACGATATCTTGTTAGCTAGTGCCGCTATTCCTCTCGCATTCCCACAACGCGAGATCAACGGAAATATTTATGTTGATGGAGGTTTTGCGGATAATGTGCCATTAGGAGCTTTAGCCGCTCAGGGATGTACCCATGCGATCGTAATTCATTTAGAGAATGGCGCGGTCTGGAACCGCCACAAATTCCCAAACCAAACAGTGATCGAAATCCGTCCTCAAGATCCTATTAACAAATCTGAACTGCCTCTCTACGGTGATGCAATTACGTTTCTTGATTTTAGTCGCGATCGCATTGAACTACTAAAACAGCGTGGTTATGCTGATGCTAAAGCTTGTTTAGAACCGATTTTAAAAACTCTAACAATAGAACGCGATCGGAAAACTAGCCTAAATTTGTTACAAGTGCGGACACAGCAAATTGCTGATGATTCACCTGTGTATTAAACAAAAATGAGCCTTTATAAAGACGATTTTTTAGGACTAGGCTTAGCAACTTTACTGGTCTGCTTAGGCTTACGCGGCGAACTTTTCTTAGCCGAAGTAGCAGGTTTACCCGAATCAGGCTTCGTCAACCGATCGAGATCGCCAAACTTTTTCGACCACCACTTCTCCTGAGAAGTCCAGAAAAAGACCACATCCGCATGATCCTTCCGTTCCTTTGCCTTAACATCCGAACACTTCAACATCACCTTATCCACACCATCTTTAGCGTAAGGAATCTTAGCCAGAGGCTTACTACAAACAGGACAAGCAAAAGTCGTCAACTCTACTGTCGTTGCATTCTCACTTTTGGCTTGAGAAATCTCCCACTGATTACGGCGATCGCTCCAGAACATCACCAGATTCTCACAGCCATGCTCACACTTGAGAAAATGCCCACCACTTACCTTCTTGGAAGGAATCTTACTGAGAGGATGGTGGCAAGCAGGACAAGCCACATCCGAAAGCTCATTTTTTCGATTACTTGGCTGCAAATCACCACTGAAATTACTGTAAGCCCGCGCCAGAATTGGTTGAAAATAAGACTGATGCCAACCAATCAAATAGCTTTGCCATTCCAATTTACCCACCGATATTTCATCCAAAGTCGTTTCCATCCCTGCGGTAAAGTCGGCTCTGAGCAGATCTGGGAAAGTCTGATGCAACACATCATCCGTAGACATCCCCAAAGCCGAAGGCTCCAGTACTTTCCCCTTCAGTAACACATAGGTTCTATCCTTAAGAGTCTTGACGATCGCGGCGAAAGTACTCGGTCTACCCACACCCTGACGCTCAAGAGTTTGCACTAGCTTCGCTTCACCATCTCCCGTTGGTAGGCTGTCAGTGCCTCTATATCTAAATTACGCTTGGGAAAGATGGCGATCGCTTGCCAAGCTTGAGGCGGTCGGTATTGATTGAGGTAGATGTTAATCTCAGCGATAAATTCCCAGTAAAACCCCAAGTTCTTTTGGAATTGGATTTCGACAAAATATATCGGCTTGTCGATTGCCTCTGCCTCTGCAATGAAGATGCCGTCAAGTCGGAAAGCTTTTTCTTTGATTTCCAGAGAAGTAAATTGATAACCTGCAGCTTTTTCTACTGGTTGTCCAATCAGCTCAAACAGCAGACCACTAAAGGTTTGAAATAGTTGATAAAAGATCGTGTCGGTTCGCATGACGAGTGATGATATCAGAATTTACTAGGTCGATCGAACTAACCTTTAATTCCCACTGCTTGACTGATATCGTTTAAACCATGCCGATCTAATTTTTGAACCAGTCCTTTGAGGATCTGCGGCACGACAAATGGCCCCTGATAGATTAAACCTGTATAAATTTGGATCAGCGAGGCTCCTGCCGTAATCTTATCCCAGGCATCGTCAGCCGAGAAGATCCCACCTACACCAATGATCGGGAGTTTGCCATTGGTGGCTTGCCAAATTAACCGAATTACCTCCGTCGATCGATTGCTCAAAGGCTTGCCACTGATCCCACCCGCTTCTTCGCTCAGAGGGTTTCCAGTGACGGGTAAGATTTTTGTGGTTAGTCGATCGCGTGAAATCGTGGTATTCGTGGCAATCATCCCCGCAACTTGGTGAGATATGCAGGTATTCACAACTTGAATCACATCATCGTTATGCAGATCGGGGGCGATCTTCACCAGAATTGGCTTGTGCTCAATGTTCTCGGTTTGGATCGCTGCCAAAATTGCCGCGAGTTGTTGCGTGTTCTGTAAGTCCCGCAATCCAGGCGTATTCGGCGAACTCACATTCACCACAAAATAATCACCTAGCTCTCTGAGTAGTTTGAAGCTACTGGCATAGTCTTTCCAAGCATCTTCTAAAGGCGTAATTTTAGATTTACCGAGATTGATCCCCAATGGTGAACTGAGCGGATGTCGATCGAGATCGGCTTTCAATTCGATCGATATAGCTTCAGCCCCATGATTATTAAATCCCATCCGATTTAGTACTGCTCGATCGTTTGGCAGCCGAAACAGCCTAGGCTTAGGGTTGCCTGGTTGCGGCTGCGCCGTAATTGTACCAACTTCCGCAAACCCAAATCCCAAACTCGACCAAGCTCCCACGGCGATCGCATCCTTATCAAATCCTGCGGCTAATCCCACAGGATTGGGGAAATCTATGCCCCACAGCTTTTGGTGTAGGCGTGGATCTTCGTATGCACAAAATTTATGCACAATCGATCGAAGCGATGATGAATTGCTAATCCGCCGACAAAATTCGATCGCCACCTGATGTGACAACTCAGGATCGAGACTGAGCAGTAGAGGACGCAACCCAAATTGGTAGACTTGATGCAGCATGGTAGAAGGAAGAAATTAAGGGAGCAAAAAATATGGTGTGGCAATTATTAACTTGGCCCTTAGATAGCTTACTCTGGCTGAGTGAACAAGTAGAAGAACGAGCTGTCGCAGAATTAGACCAAACAGAGAACTTGCAGAAACGACTGACAGCTTTACAAATTCGCTTCGATCTTGGCGATATCTCGGAATCAGACTTTACCGAGCAAGAAGCAGAAATCTTGACAGCCCTCGAAGCGGAACTAGATGCCGCAGCAGAAGAGCAGGAAGAGGAATAAATCCAAAAAGCTTCGGGAGTGCAGTTAACCACACTCCCGAAGCTTTTATTGTGCTTGAGCTGAAATTCCTAGAAAGAGAGAGTCAGCAAGTCTGGGAAAAAGCGATTGGCTTCAATTAAGATGCCAGCAGTAATAGTCATCCAGATTGTCGCAACTACAGGAGCGGATGATAGAAAGCCTTTCATGATAAATTTTCCTCAAATTTTTTCAAAAGATTTAGCGGGGAGAGACTGGGACTTCATTCTCTGGCGCAACTAGTTTGCCAGTTACAAGTTCCTGAAATGCCAGAAGCGGCCAGGCAAATCCAGTCAACGAAGATGCCACGGCTTTGGGGATATCGAGCACGATTTCCTTTTGCAGTGCGGTTGCGTAAGATTCTGCCATGATCGATCTCAAGTAGCTACGACCAACCCAGCCGATCCAACCAGTGATGTATAGAAACATCAGCGCAGGGATCAGAAATTCGCCAGCATGGTCAAATCTGCCGTCGGTGATTAGATGAGGTAGTCCATCTTCGCCACAGAGCAAGCTAGAGTTGGCATATTTGTCAAAACGAGCTTCGGTCGCCGCGAGTTTGCCTTGGAGGTAGTTCGCTTGTGCGGTACCAGGAGTGAAATTAGACAAGCGGGATTGATAGCCGCTAACTTCAGATTCTAGTCTTTCCTTAAATGCTGAGGATTGACCGCAAGGAGTGAGCGTATTGAAAGAAAATTCTGCCAAGGCTGGAGCAGCATTGGTCAGGCTAATTCCCAACCACACGCTGAATACTAAAATAAGAGCAAGAAATCTTCGCATAGGTTTAGCTTTATGAAGATAAGTAAAGTGAATTGGTTTATTCCAATCGGAATCTGCCGAGATCATATATCTGTTGCGTCACTCGGGTAAAGAAAATGTAACAAGGTGTGACATACTCCTAGGACTAAATTCAAAGATTCCAGCCTTCGATCGAATATCACTTGATAGTAGCAACTTCAGCTAATCGATCGCTGATTCTCGATCTTTGGGTTTGACGCTGTAAACATAGCCATCTCGCAATTGCATCACCGAGTGGTTCGCAGCACGAACTAACTGTTCATCGTGGGTAGTGACGAGGATAGTTACGCCAAAAGAGTTCAATTTTTTGAGGATTTTGATCACCTGCCAGGCATTTTCGGGATCGAGGTTACCTGTGGGTTCGTCGGCTAACAATAAAGGGGGCGTATTCACGATCGCTCTGGCGATACTAACTCTTTGTTGCTCTCCACCCGAAAGTTCGTTGGGAAAGCAGTTAGCTTTGTCAGTCAGACCGACCATCTTTAATGCAGGCAAAAGGCGACGTTGAATTTCTTGGCGAGAGAATCCCTGAGCGCGTAAGACAAAAGCCACGTTCTCAGAGACAGTGCGGCTACTAACTAACTTATAGTCCTGAAACACAATGCCGATGCGGCGGCGTAACATTGCAAGATTGTCACCTTTCAAGCCAGCGAGATTGATGCCGTTGACGATCACATCCCCGTAAGTTGCTTGCTCAGCCCCATACAGCAACTTGAGTAAAGTGGATTTTCCCGATCCAGAGTGTCCTGTAATAAATAGAAAGTCGCCTTTGAGCAGATCGAAACTGATGCCATTTAATCCTGCTGCCCCATTGGTATAGACCTTTTGGACATTTTCCATTCTGACCATGACTGACTTATCTACAGTCTTGCCTACGGTCTTGTCTAGAGTCTGTGGCGGCTCGATCGAATTACTAGTCTCTGGCGGTTTACGGAATTTAAGCGGCAGTTTTAGCATGAATGTTTTAACTTTTCCCCCGCATAGATTGTAAGGCAACTTGCCAAGCAAATTGGGGTAAGGCTAACATTCGTCGCCACCGCCAGGGTTCTTGATAGAGCCGATATGTCCACTCTAGATGACTGTCTCGCAACCATTTTGGGGCGCGGTTTTTTAACCCAGACCACACATCAAAACTCCCTCCTACCCCAATCCAAGTAGCATTTGGGCAAAGTTGGCGATGCTGCTCGATCCAAAATTCTTGTCTCGGTACGCCCAAACCCACAAGGATCAGATCGGGCTGGCTAGTGCAAAGTTGTTCTAAAAGTTGGGGTTCGGAGGTTCGATCGAAGTAACCATGCTGAATGCCATCGATCGACAACCCAGAAAACTTTTCCTGCCATTGCTTTGCCACTGTTTCTGCCACGCCCACCTGTCCACCAATCAAAAATACGCGCAACTGATGCTGATGTACAAGTTTGACAGCGTTCTCAGCTAGCTCAATGCCTGGACAACGGCTAATATTTTCACCTTGCGATCGAGCATATAACACCACCCCAGAACCATCGGGGACTACGAGGTCAGCTCGATCGATCGTCGTCGCTAGTTCGGGGTTGTTGCGTGCTAGCATAGCCATCTCAGCATTAATCGTGACCACATGAGTCCCCTGCTTTTGCAACAGACGTTGCTCCACCCAGTTAACATAGTCGAGACAAATGTGGACGTGGGAACCTAATACGGAAAACTTCTTGAGTGCATCAATTGAGCCATGTACAGAGTTCATCGAACCACCTGAAACCCGATAAAATCATCCAAAATAAAGTCTAAACCTAGAATATAAGTCTACACGTCGATACTCTATCTTAAAATTTGCCAGAATACAGGAATTTTTTTTGAAACAACATCCTGCTTTTTTCTGAATAACACGCTTCTAGAAGATGTTACTCAGAAACTTTCGGGGTACTACCCCAAATTGTGATGATTATCCACAAACTTTCGGCATAATCATCACAATTAGAGTAGTTATACGGAAAATTCCCGCATAACATATAGTTATACCGCATAGCCTTCAGGTAAAAGTACTGATTCTGTTATGCTTCAAGAAACTCCTAATTAGAAAAAAATCAAATATGTCACAGTCTCATCCATACCAGCCCGTTTTACTACGAATATTGCATGGTGTTGCTGCGATACTAACCGTTTTAGCCTTGATTTCAGGCTTTTTGATTTATAACACTTATGATAAGCGTTGGGGTAGTCTTTCTTTACCCACGCCAAGAGATATTCAAGGCATTCATGGCACGATTGCTTTGGCGTTCCTACTGTTTTTACCAATTTTTTCCCTATACAGCTTTCATCTTGGCTATCGCCGTCTAGTGCAAGAGCAATCTTTGAGTCAATTGAAACAGCTTGGCAAGCCAGTCTGGTGGATATCAATACACCGCTTTGCAAATACATTAATGCTGCTTGCAGCAACGTTTGCTGTAGTGACTGGTCGAATGATGAAAGAGGAATGGCTTCCTGCTGGAGAAATTTATCATCAATGGTATCTTGCCCATCTAATGGCGTGGGTATGTGTTCTCATCAGTCTCGCGTTACATGTATTGATTGGAGCTAAAGTCGGCGGAGTTCCATTGCTAGTATCGATGTTTAGTTGGAAAATACGTGACGGTGATACGCCACCTTTTTGGTTTCAAGGAATCAAAATTAAACATTCTGATTTGATCTTGAAGGTTATTGAAGGTGTTGTGATTGGAGGCATCATTATGGCATTTATTCTGCCAGTCTTTAACTCCTAAAGTGTAGATTTATAACAATCCCGTTGCACACCGACCGTATCAAGATGATTGGTTGAGTCCGAAAGTCTCTAACGGCGGGTGAACTGGGTCGTTATCTGGCTTTGTCTTTGGGTTGAGACAGCAATTGCGAGATTATTTTCTGGGTTTCCAAGTCCGATGTGTTTTATAGATCATTGAGGAAATACGATAGCTAGCCTAGAGAAAATCCATAGCGGAACCTAGCATCTTTGGCACACAATGATTAAGACCAAAGAAGAGATTTGTCTATGTTTATGCAGATGCCAGAAACTCGAATGCATTGGGTTCGCTGGGTATTGACCATTAGTTGGCTATTGGTAATCGTTTCCCTGTTTTATGATCCTTGGACATCGGCATTAACTGAACCAAATCATCCTTGGAGTCCCTTGCGACTTTCCGAAACTTGCATACAAGTGCAAGGAAAATGTTTGTCTGAACAACCATACCCATTGGGAACCACCCTCTTTTGGGGAGCCATTGTTCCAGCCGCAATTTTTATTTTGTTGGTGTTTGGACATGAGCTATGGCGGCGGATCTGTCCGCTATCTTTCTTGTCCCAGATTCCTCGCGCCCTAGGCTGGCAACGACAATTTAGACGAGAGAATAAAAAGACTGGGAATGTACGCTACGAATTGGCAAAGGTTAAACCCGATTCATGGTTGGGGAGAAACTATCCTTATGTACAATTTGGCTGGTTGTTTGTGGGACTGTGTGGGCGAATTTTATTTTTTAATGCCGATCGCTTGTTACTGGCAGGTTGGTTACTGTTTACAGTTGTGGCGGCGATCGCAGTTGGCTATTTTTACGGAGGCAAGTCATGGTGTCAATACTTCTGCCCAATGGCTCCCGTTCAGAGCATTTATAGTGAGCCAGGGGGATTGCTAAGTAGTAAAGCGCATATGAGCGATCAATCTATCACTCAATCGATGTGCCGCACTGTCCTGCCAGATGGTAAAGAGCAGAGTGCTTGTGTGGCGTGCCAAAATCCTTGCATTGACATTGATGCAGAACGCACCTATTGGGATAGCTTAAACAAGCCTGAAACCTCATTTATTCGCTATGGATATGTGGGGTTAGTCGTAGGCTATTTTGGCTATTACTATTTATATGCAGGCAACTGGAACTATTACTTTTCTGGAGCGTGGCTCCGACAAACCGATCAACTGGCATCTTTATTGAGTCCTGGACTCTATCTCTGGGGTCAGCCGATCGCTATTCCTAAATTATTTGCTGTACCTTTGGTGTTGGGAGTCTGTACAGCGATCGGCTATGGGGTCGGGCGGTGGGTTGAAAAACGTGCCAAATCTTATAGTCGTAGACATCATCTCAATCTAGAGATCGAGACAATTCGACATCGCATTTTTGCTCTTTGTACCTTTGGGATTTTCAACTTCTTCTTCATTTTTGGCGGTCGTCCTTTAGTGCAACTCATGCCTTGGTCGGTACAATATCTCTATGACCTAGGGCTGGTTTCACTGAGTACCCTCTGGCTCTATAAGACTTGGCGACGAAGTTCTGATTTCTATTCTCGTGAAAACCTTGCTAGTCGATTCCGCAAACAATTAGAGAAATTACAGATAAACGTTTCGCAGTTTTTAGAAGGGCGGACACTAAGCGATCTCAACACACATGAAGTCTATGTATTAGCCAAAGTCCTTCCTAGCTTTACCCGTGAAAAACGACATCAGGCATATAAGGGAGTAGTTCGAGAAGCCTTAGAAGAAGGTTATGTGAACTTCTCTAGCAGTCTGGAAATCTTACAGCAGATGCGCCAAGAGCTAGGAATAACTGACGACGAACACCGCGTCGTATTGGATGAGTTGGGCATTGAAGATCCTGAATTACTCAACCCAAATCGTCAGCGCAGTTTAGAGAATCAAATCCGCTTGAGTGGCTATCGAAAATCCCTAGAGAGGTTAATGCGGCTGCAAAGTAAACAGCCCGATCGCTCGGTCTTAGAACAATTGTCATCCAAAGAGCTAGCGGCTCTTCGTTCTCTGCGCCGTGAATATTCGGTTACAGCCCAAGAAGAAGAGTGGATTTTAAGTGGATTTTCCAACAATACTGGTAATACTAAAAAAGCAGAGTTTCTATTAGATCGATTACTAGAATTGATTGATAGTTACCGCGCCTTGTATCAACCAAGACTGAAAACTCATGGAGCTGTGTTAACGCTGCTACGAGAAAATATCCTCCACAAAAAGGAACTGATCGTGCGATCGCTTCTGGAAACTATGGAAGCACTGCAAAATGACCCGAATGCGTTATCCTTGGCAATTTCTTTGCAACAGGCTTCTCCCGCAGTTTTAGTTGAAATGTTAGCGAAAGAAGATTGGCGCGATCGCCTCCCTCCAGAAATCGTGCAATTGCTCACCCAACTGGGAACAACACCTATCGCTTGTTCGCTAGAAACTCCTCTTGAGGAAGTTGTGAGTCATTTAGAAACTCTATTCCAAGAGCCTAATCCCTTAATTCAGACCGCAGCGCTCTACATGATTGCTCAATTCGATATTGAACGCAGTCAAGCGATCGCCAGATCTCAGATTCATAAGTCTAGTTCTCATCTTTTGCAAGAAACTGCCGAACGGTTAATTTCTTTATCAACGTCAAAGCTGACTCTAAATGAATTTCCGACGCTAGAGAAATTGGTTTATCTATTCAACAGCGACTTCTTCCATAGAATGCAAAGTGAAACTTTGATGGCGCTAGCCGATCGCTCAGAGGTGAGAAGCTATGCAAACGGCGAAGTGATCACGGAAGCAGGGGACACCTGTCGAGAATTGTTACTGTTGATTGAAGGTAATGCCAATATTCACTATCAAACTGGTACTGGGATTATTCTTGAACAACTTCGTCTGGGGCAGACACTCGATGAACTAGAGGTCTTAGCGCACAGCACCTCAGAAAATACCATCGTGGCAGACAGCAATATGACTCGAATTTTAGCGATCCCAGTTGATGCATTTGATGACTTACTCGACCAAGATCCTGATTTTGCACGGAGAGTTTTGGAGTTGGAAAGTCGTCAATTACAGCGATTTATGCGATCGGTACAGCCTTTTGAAAGGACAATTGAATCATGAGTAACAAATTTTGCACCCCTAGATATCATCCAATCCGAAAGCTAAAGGTAATCTTGTCAGGGCTTCATATTGCGGTAATTACTGACTTTAGTGTGGCTTATAAAGTGATTTTATCAGTGCCTATTTTAGGTGGTGCTTTCTTCTTTCGACAATGGGTAGATGTCAGCTTGATATTGCTAGCAATGGGACTAATGCTGATTTCTGAATTGTTTAACAGTGCGATCGAAGTCTTGTGTGATTTTGTAGAACCACAGCAGAACGATCGAATTCGCATCATCAAAGATATTTCTGCGGCTGCGGCTGGTCTCAGCATCTTGGTGTGGGCAGCAATTTTAATCATTGAAAGCATCCGTCTTTCTCAGATGTAGTAAGAGAGTATCTTAAAGGTTCGATTTCTTATTCGATAGATGTAAGAAAGCCCTAACAGGGAGAGCCACAGATTGCTTTACCACGATTTGAAGTTTTAGTTGCAGCAATTGCAAATTCGAGATTGAAAATGGCTTTTTACGTTACCCGCCTTCATCTTTGTGACTCTATTCTCAATAGGTTGACGGATCTGTAGGGAGCAAGAAGGGTTGAAAATTTTTGAATTTGCAATTGCTGTTTTTCTATAGCCCTACTATGCAATCTGGTTGCAATCCTCTAATCTAGTAGCCTTGGCGGTAACAGTGGATATTTTGTTTACGTAACATTTGACAATGAAAATTTTCATTATCTAGTTGATCCATCAAAGTCAGATACCGGCGAACCCCTTGTAGTTGGCGGACAAGAAGGTATGTATCCTGCAAGATCGTGTGTTGACTTAAGCACTACTCTCAAAGCAGCTAGAGGATTTGCAGAGTTTGGGAAGATTGAGAAATCAGTTGTTTGGGCACAAGACTTAGTTGCTGAACCCAGCATAGCGAAGTAAGCAGCGCAAGCTAACAACCGTGTTGCAGCGGACGGTATCAAGATCTGGGTGTTGACGCAAAAGTTGCTAGCCGCCTCTGAACACGAACGTTACAGCACTTTGTTTATTCAGGCTATTCTGATTTGCCTAGCTTATTTGTTTTTCATTCCTTTTTTGATAGATAAGTGGCGAGTCGATCGGATATTCGTTCCGAGCCACCCGATCGACCGACTCGTTCCAATCCATTTTGTTTACAGGTTTGGAGATAATCCCGATCTTGCAAAGTTGATTTGACCCGTAGAGCCGTCGATCGAAGGATTTCGGGCGTAGCGGCAACAGTGCCAATTGTCTGGACTGACTCACCCAGTAAGCGCATCTGAGCTTCGGCAAAACGATAAGTAAACTGTGGTCCTCGCCCCGCAATTTGAATTACAGGTTTACCCAGACCGACTGCTTGCTCTACGGCTGTACCTGCCATCCCGATCGATAAGTTACACTGCGCCAAAATGTCGGGAAAAGCGTCGCCATGACAGAACACGGTGGAATTACTTAGCGGATCGTGGAGTTTGCCATTGCCCAGATATTGCCAATTATGCTGGGTGGCGATCGATCTAAGGATATGTTCAGGCATCATGCTCGGCACGAGTGCGGCGTAAAACTGGACTGGTGAGGGTGCAAAACACTGGCTAATTTCTACGGCTAAATCCAACTGCAAGCCCAGATTTTGACAAGCTTCGGGTAAGCGACTACCAGGCAGCA
>JARCMB010000202.1 GCA_030248825.1 Pseudanabaenaceae cyanobacterium MP8IB2.15
CTGTCCTGGTCGCAATGCCCCGTCAAAATCTTCAACCCCAATCGTTTCGAGCGTCGCAGGATCGAGGCGATAAGGGCGACTTGCTTCCCACAGTGCTAGTAATTTTTTGCCGTGATAGATCACATTGGTATTGGCAATATTTTTGAGCTTGAGATCGAGGAAATTTTGCCACCAAATCGGTTTCTGCGTGCCAAATACTCCACGATAGAGGATCTTTCCTGCTTGCTGCTCAGCGATAAACTCTGGAGTTTTAACAAAGCTATTGGCGAAATGTGCTTTACCTTGATGAAACGAAATCGAGCAGATCATGCCATCGCCATCAAATGGGTGTCCATAAGCCTGACCGTTGATATCCAGCAATCCTGGCCCATTGCGAAACAAGGTTCCTTCTAGTTCTAGGGGCAATTCACCATCGATTCGATCGATCGAATAAGCCTGTTCTGTTCGCAAAGACTGATAGCCTCTTTGCCAGTCTGCTCTAGAAAACGAATCTGACAAGGAATTTGAAGAGTTAGCTATAGTCTGAGACATAAACTTAAGTAAAGTTACACTTTGAATTGTAAGCAAATTGTAACAATACATCAACGAACGCGCTCAGTAATTTTGAGGAGACTGGTCATCCGACAAGTTATTTGCAGGATCGTGTTTCCGATCGGGGAGATCGCCGTTAAATGTCTCTGGTAGTAGATTTGAGTCCGACTCATTGAGTGACCATCGATAGCTGATTTCCATGCCTTGGTAGGCACAAGCTTCCTCAAATTGTTTCTGCAAAGCCATCGCTTTCCGCACCATGATCATTGCGGTCTGGATCTGGTTTCTCGCCGATTTGTCGAGGTGAGCTAAATGAGGCTTTTTCCCAGCTTCTCTCAGTGCTGGCAAGGTTTGTCGCTCTAGCAGTTGCAGCAATAACTCGTAATGGATGTGAGACGGGACAGGAATACGATCCACAGCATTACCCCGTAATTAACTAGTTAGCTCGTGCTTTGCCCTCAATTGTAGCTTGCGCCAGAATCTCTAAGGTAAAATCGAAACAGGCAAAATTTAGTTAGGTGCTTATGGAAGCTCTCACGCTCAAGCTCAAACCAATTATTGGTATGACAGATGACCAGTTTTTTGAACTTTGTCAGCAAAATCGTGATGTCCAGTTTGAGCGGACTAGTACTGGAGAGTTAATTATCATGCCGCCAACTGGAGGAGAGACAGGTCGTCGCAATGTTGGGATAACGGCACAGTTATGGCTATGGAATCAAACGACTCAACTAGATAAAGTTTTCGATTCCTCAACTGGCTTTAAACTACCCAATAAGGCTGAACGTGCTCCCGATGCTTCTTGGATCAAGCTAGAGCGATGGGAAGCTTTAACCCTAGAAGAACGGCGAAAATTCCTACCGCTATGCCCAGATTTTGTGGTTGAACTAAGGTCTTTTACTGATAATCTCAAGCCGCTTCAAGACAAGATGCAGGAATATATCGATAACGGCAGTCAATCGGGATGGCTAATCGATCCCAAACATAAAAAAGAAAATTTGCCTAGTGAATTGATCGCAGGTAAGCTGACTCAAAAATTGAAGCCTAGAATCTAGCTAAGTTGATTTGGCAGACTACTACTAGTTTAGGGCTAGCTGCGAGCATATTGACGAGAGGGTCGATCGCTGGTGGCATGAGGGAATATTCGATCGTTACTCTTTGGTGAAATGCTTTGATCGCTTTGACGAGTACCTTGACGATCTTGTGACTTGACTACACTTTCAACATTGAAACGATATCCAACATTACGAACTGTCTGAATTAAGCTGGGTTGCTGGGGATCGAGTTCAACTTTCTTACGGAGCGAGAGAATATGCGTATCAACGGTGCGCGGATTATTAATCTCGTCTGGCCAAGCTCGTTGCAGCAATTCGGCTCGACTGATTGCACTGCCTTCTGCTTGAGCCAAAACGTATAACAGGCTGAACTCTTGCGGAGTCAAATCCACAATGCCACCTTTGAGTCTGACTTGACGTTGTACTAGATCGATTTTTAGTGACCCAAAATCTAGATAAGCTGAAGGAACGGTACTTCTAATCCTTCGCGTCAGTGCTTCAACTCTAGCCAGAAACTCTTGAACCCCAAAAGGTTTAGTCAGATAATCATCAGCACCTGCTTTCAAACCCGTAACGATATTAACTTCGGCAGTACGTGATGAAATTAGGAAAATAACGGTTCGCTTGTGGCGATGTAACCAACGACAAAGTTCTATCCCCTCACCATCACATAACTCTGCATCTAAAATCACTAGACTCGGTTGCTGTTGTTGAAATACGATTCGAGCTTGTTGTGAACTAGTAGTCTGAAATACTGAATATCCCAACTGCTGTAAATGCCATCCTAGTAGGGAACTGAGGTTGGGGTTACCCTCTATAATCTGAATACTGATCGGAATCAAAGTTATACGCTCCTGACTGAGAATAGATTTCGCCAACCTAAGACGATATGATAGCGGTTTGGGATCTAACTTTTTGTAACTGTGACTACTGTCAGAAGATATGAACTATCGCAATCCAGTACCGACTGTAGACATCATTATCGAATTGCTCGATCGACCACATCGCCCGATTGTCTTAATTGAGCGGTTACATCAGCCACTGGGCTGGGCCATTCCTGGGGGATTTGTCGATTATAACGAAACTTTAGAAGCATCTGCGGTTAGAGAGGCTAAGGAGGAGACTAGTTTGGATGTGGAGTTGATCGAACTGTTGCATATC
>JARCMB010000203.1 GCA_030248825.1 Pseudanabaenaceae cyanobacterium MP8IB2.15
ATAGGTAATATCTCCGTAGCCAGTGCTATGGAGATATGTGACAAAATATTAAGACTAGTAGGCAACTAATTTTCATCATGATCCAACTAAAAATTGCGGAACCATCGATCGAAGCTTTAGCACAAACCTTTTTTCAGATATCTTTGGCGTAAAAGAGCCGAACTTTATCTCGATCGAGGTTTTTCGACCAGTAAACCTGTGATTGCCCAATTTTCGATGCGAGATGAAATGACGATGCGTCTACGTACCGAGTACAGTGGCAATGTGTTTGAAGAAGAAATTTGGCTGATTTGGACTCAATACCGCACTCGCCAAAGCATCATTTCTCGTGCTGGCGAAGAGCAAATGATCGGGCAATACCTAGAAACAAGAATCTAGCGGCATACAACCTTTACAATGCGCCAGATCTTTTGGCAGTATTCGCCAGCAAATGTTAGGCTCAGTCCGCACCAACTAGGCTTTTAGGCTGCTGGCGTTGGGCGATCTGGAGCAATAATCGCAGGGCTTCATTCACAGATGCATCTGTCGGAAATGCCTCAGCAACATCAGGATCTAAAAGAACTAAATTTGTTCCTGCTCGATATCTTTCAACATATTTGCCTCTGACACCTCCAGCCATTTTGGCAAAGTCATATTCATGTCGTAATTCATCTTCTAGCTCGTCAACTTCCTTCTTCATAAAACCTCTTTTCTCGGCGAGTGGCTTTTCGAGCACTGATTATTCGAGTACGGTTTTCTCGGTCAGTGTGTGATACCACCAATAATTGCCCCGACCCTGATGTTCCAATAATAACGTAGCGGCTTTCCCCTATGGAATGCTCAGAGTCTGGAAACGTCACAGATAAAGAATCATCAAATACAGTTGTAGCTTCTTGAAAAGAGATATTGTGCTTTTTCAGGTTGACAACAGCCTTACTTGGGTTCCACTCAAATTTCATGCAGCAGCACTCATTTGCTCCTCATTCCCCCAACTTGCTCCTGGGCAAGTGAATATAGTGCTGGTAGTCAATCCAGTCATAGCATCTAAAGCTCAAAACCTGAAATATGATTTTTCGGATTTGGTAGGACGTTTGACTTGGCAAGGAGATGCAGTAGCGAGGCAAAGGACATTACGAGATGAATTATAGCGGCTCACCCACCTAAGAAGGAGAAGTGTTTAACAGGTGCAACATCTTTTGTCTGATCGGGCTGATCGATAATCTGTTCGGTCGGTTTGCGAGTTTCCGTACAAAATGACGCGACATTCGATAGCCCAGTGGTTAAACCCGCACGCAGACACAGATCGGGGCTAGGGAACCAGAATTTTTCCTCGGAGTAAACCGTATCGTACTCCGTAATCAGGCTGAGAATATCATCTGGACTCATGACATAACGACCAACCACAGGTGCTCTTTCGGCATAGCCTTGGTGTCTTAGTAGCTTTCCTTGTTGGAGATCATCGCCATCGGCAATCGGCACAAAGATTGTAAAACCTTGGTGCTTATCTTCGACTTTATCTTTATCCCATGCCATCGAGCCATCCCATGTCACCTTGGCTCCACACAGTGCTAGCGCGGGGTCAAACCCATACTGAAGACATAGCTCAGTCACCTGTGGATCGGGTAACGACAGCATCTCAAGATTAATCTCAGAAGTACCATCTTCAGCTTTTTTGATAATTAAATGATGGCTAGTGCGATGCGAAATCCAACTACCCGCTCTTTGCTGAAAAAATTCTACGATATTCATAAATTGTTGATTTAATTTTTAAGGCTAATTATTTTTAAGGCTAATTAATCGATTGTAAGCTTTCTAGCGTGGTCTTGAGGGTGAGTGGATGTAAGGTTTCTAGTTCTTGGATCGGATGACTGAGTAGTCTCGATCGAATCTCTGCACTCAATCCCTGTACATTGGTAAAATCTGCTCCAGCAATACTTTCAAGCTGCTCAAACTCCACATTTGTCAGATCCGCTGCTCGTAAATCCACTCCTGCTAAATTCGCCCCATTCAAGCGCGCATTTTGTAAACAAGCTCCCGTCAGCACCGCCCGATGCAAATCTGCCTGAGCCAAACGCGCCCCACACAAATTTGCCATGGTCAAATCTGCACCGCCAAGATACGCCCCCAACAGATTCGTGCCCTGCAAGTCAGCATTCCGTAAGTTGGCAGTATTGAGCGGCGCACCGTTGAGATTGGCCCCAGGCCCAATCGCCCCTGAAGATTTGAAAGCAAAGTTAGTCGGAAAAATTGTGTATCGATCGAATCGCGCCCATTGCAATTTAGTATCTGTTAAGTTTGCTTCACTCAGATCGGCTCCCCTCAGATTTGCTCGATATAAGCAAGCTCCCTGCAAATTTGCACGATACAGTACAGCTTTACTCAAGTCTGCACCTCGGAGATCTGCTTCACTTAGGTTAGCTTCACTCAGGTTAGCTTGGCTGAGATTGGCTCGAATCAACGTCGATCGATCCAAGTTGGCTGTTTGAAGATCGCATCCACTCAAATCAAACTGGTACAGATCTGCCTGACTCAAACTCATACCTGCTTCGATCGCTGCCAACACAGCTTGCGTATCTTTCCAAATTGCCGCCATAGACTACACTCTGATATCGTCAATGATAGGGATTGTAACTTCTCCAGTCTAAGATTATAGAGTTTATCTCGATCGATAAGGAGAGCTTCATAGTGTTGTTGCCGATGACGATGATGGATTTTTTTCGGAAGAGTGAAGGTGTGTGGTTTATCCATCGCACCGTGCATCATTTCGATGCAACAGCAGATGAGTCAGGTGAATCTAAGATCCATGTCAATGTCGTGACTTTAGATGACCCAAGGATCGCGAAAATCTGTGAACCTCAGGGCATTGACCCATCGATCGCCTCGGGAGGAGCTAGCTTTATGTGGCAAGCGCATGAGGAAGGCAGCAAAGCCCCCAACCCCGAACAAGCCGCCGTCTTAGTTGATCTGCCAGATGATCCTACGGGTCGATCGGGTAAGTTGCTGCGTAACCAGGGCTATATCGAAAAAATTCCCGTAATTAGTCGCTACTGGTTTGGCAAAGACGGCATTTTAACGATCGATACCGAATACGACAGCAATCAAGGGCAGGAACGTTGCTGGTTTATTACCGACGATTTTCGGGTGCGCGTCAGCACAGTGCGGACGATCGACGGCATCTATTTAATGACCTATTGTTCAGAACGGCGTTGTGTAAGTGAGGAGGGTCTCACCGCCATGATCCAACACAATTTGGCAAGATCTGCTAGTCCAAATAATTAAGGTTCGTTAATTTATCCAAGAGATTTAGCAGCGCTCTTGCAGAATCCCTTATTCTCAGGAGTAAAAGTATAAATAAATTTTTGTAAATCCATGTATAAACCTTTCCTTGAACATCTGGAACAATCGCTATTTCAACGGTTTGATTTGCAAAGTCGTCCGATTCCAGCAGAATTAGAGACTCAAGTCAGCGATCGAGGCAGAAGCCCTGCGACGATTCGGAGTTGGTGCTATCAATGCCCTGAATTTCGCAAAATTCGCTACACCTATATTGATGCAGGGGCCAGTGCCCAGATTTTTAATAGCGTCATTTACCCCAGCCCCCAATACGAACTCCCCTTACTGGGCATTGATTTCCTCTCGTTCGGGCAAGTTAAAAACCTGATTGTGATGGATTTTCAGCCCTTATTTCAAGATCAGGCTTATTTAACCAAATACATTCACCCGCTTAAAGCCCTGCACGATCGATACCCCGATCTAGCCCAAAATCTGGAAATGAAGTTTTATGATGCCAACCAGTACTTCTCAAAGTATTTATTGTTTGCCAAAACCGATCCAGAAACTGTGAAAACGAGAGTACTAGAAGCATTTAAAGATTATCTCAATCTCTACTGGCAGATGTTGGACGAAGCCACACCATTGAACGATCCATCTGACATTCAACGCATTGTCAAAGCTCAAAAGGACTACGACCAATACAGTGCCGATCGAGATCCAGCATCAGGACTGTTTAGCAGCTACTTTGGGCATGAATGGTCAGAAAAGTTCTTATATGAATTTTTGTTTGAAGACGCTAAGCCTTTAGCAGTTTCAGTTTGATTGGATTTTACGCTTCAGATCACCCTTTAGATACACCTTTAAATGACGCTATATCAACCTTTTTTAGACCATGCGATCGAAGTCTTGCAAAAACGCCCAGATATACAACCATACCCAATTCCAGTGGGGTTTGAGTCGAAATCAGCGATCGTCGGCAAGGGTACTCATCAAAACGAAGTTCTGACCACTAGCTACGCCTATCAGACTCCCAAACTGCGCCAAATCCGCGCTGCCCACGTTCAAGGTGGCAACTCACTCCAAGTCTTGAACTTTGTGATTTTTCCCCATCTCAACTACGATCTGCCATTTTTTGGCGGGGATCTGGTCACCCTCCCAGGTGGACATCTAATTGCCCTAGATATGCAACCTCTGTTTCGGGACGATCTCACATATCAGGCAAAGTATACTCAGCCGATCTTGCCAATTTTTGAGTCATATCAGCAACATTTGCCTTGGGGGGGTGACTTCCCTGAAGAAGCCCGTCCTTTCTTCTCACCCGCCTTTCTGTGGACGCGACCCAAAGAAAATGATGTCGTCGAAACCCATGTGTTCGCAGCATTTAAAGACTATCTTCAGGCGTACCTAGATTTTTGCGATCGAGCTGAACCTATAACCGATCCTGAACATTTAGGATCGATCGAACAAGCACAACTGCGTTATCTCCGCTACCGGGCCGAAAAAGACCCAGCACGAGGCATGTTTACCAGATTCTATGGCTCCGAGTGGACAGAAGAATACATTCATGGCTTCCTATTCGATCTGGAACGAAATCTGGAACTAAATCTACCTTCTAGCCTCGAACCAAGCGTTTAATAATTTGTAATAAATAACGATCCAACGACATAGTATAAACAGATAGATTGAGAAACTGACAAATTTAATAAGTGCTAGTCACTCAATCTCTTAAGAAATGTAAATTTCCCTAAGCTTCTCTGCTAGATGATCGGGAGATGTTACATTAAATTATTAATCACTCGACTATATACATTTGGAGATTAAAGTTTATGCTCGACGCTTTTGCAAAGGTGGTATCCCAAGCTGATGCACGGGGTGCATACCTCGACCCTGCTCAATTGAATGCTTTGAGTGCTATGGTTGCAGACGGCAACAAGCGCATGGACACCGTCAACCGTATCACCAGCAATTCATCCGCAATTGTGGCAAATGCTGCTCGTTCTTTGTTTGCAGATCAGCCTCAATTGATCGCTCCTGGTGGGAATGCTTACACCAGCCGTCGTATGGCTGCTTGTTTGCGTGATATGGAAATCATCTTGCGCTACATTACCTATGCGATCTACAGTGGCGATGCCAGCATCCTAGACGATCGCTGCCTCAACGGTCTCAGAGAAACCTACCAAGCTCTTGGTACTCCTGGTAGTTCTGTTGCTACTGGTGTTCAGAAAATGAAGGCTGCTGCTCTGGCGATTGTCGGCGATACCAACGGCATCACTCGTGGCGACTGCTCCAGCATTATGTCTGAAGTCGGTAGCTATTTTGATAAGGCTGCTTCTGCGGTTGCTTAAAAAGCTTTGCTTAACCGATCGTTAAGTTTTTCACTTTAAAAAAATAAAGATTACTTTGGAGAAAATCTCACAATGAAAACCCCTCTCACTGAAGCAGTTTCAGCTGCCGATTCTCAAGGACGTTTCCTTAGCTCTACCGAAATCCAAGCTGCATTTGGTCGTTTTCGTCAAGCCACAGCAGGTTTGGAAGCTGCAACTGCTCTAACTGCAAAAGCCTCCACCCTGACAACTGGTGCTGCTAATGCCGTATACAGCAAATTCCCTTACACCACCAGCATGACTGGTCCTAACTATGCCTCAACTCAAGTGGGCAAAGACAAGTGTTCACGTGACATCGGTTACTACCTCCGCATGGTCACCTACTGTCTAGTTGTCGGTGGTACCGGCCCAATGGATGACTATCTCATTGGTGGTATTGCTGAGATCAATCGGACATTCGATCTTTCTCCTAGCTGGTACATCGAAGCACTGAAGTACATCAAGTCGAATCATGGTTTGAGTGGAGATCCTGCTGTAGAAGCAAATTCTTACCTCGACTACGCCATCAACGCCTTGAGCTAAGTTTCTAAGTATTAATTACTTTTTGCCTGGGACATAATTATTTGTGTCCTAGGTATTTTTTTTACTAGATAAAGCTTTGCTGGATTGTATCGATCGACCCGAGTAAATCTGGGATGACATCCTCTGGCCAACTACCCTCAAAATTCCTACCTGTAGATAGCCGAAAATACAAGCTAAATTCATCTGGATAGCCTGCTACTTCAATGTAAAGATGTTCGGTTTCGCTCTCACAAGTGAGTTTTTCTTGATCTGATAATTCCTGCTGCATCTGATGCATGGCTTCAGCTAACTCTAAACTCAGTCGGCAAAAGTCTCTTAGCTCTACACTAGTAAGTTCGACTGCCCATCGATCGCCCCCCACTAATCCAACAAAAACTTCAACATCTGGCATATACCCCAAACGCCAACCAGAACCACTCAGTAACTGTTTACTCGGCAT
>JARCMB010000204.1 GCA_030248825.1 Pseudanabaenaceae cyanobacterium MP8IB2.15
AATCTCTCAAAGATTTTTGAACTGACTGCTGTAAATCTTCTAAAGGAATAAGCGGTAAATTAGCAGCAAATCGAGAAGGACTTAAAACAGCTAGTTCAAGTATGTACTTTAATTCAGCCTGAAGCGATCTTCCGCGACGGACTGCCTGATTCTTTAGCTTCTCGAACACGATTGGGTCTATGTCTTCTATAATCACTTTAGTCATATTAAATCATGCTTGAAGGTTGACTATTGCCTAACTATAACATTTTCAATATCTTGACTTCATAGCCTTTTAATCAATTTTAGGCTTCAAGTCTTTATCTACAGTCAGTTAAAACTGAGTTAAATTAAATCCTATCTAAATTACAAGCAGGTGAGTTATGACGCTAGAACTTCCTCTTAAGTTAGAACCATTTAGAACCAAGATCGAGGCAACGATCGAGCCATATGTGGAGATCCAAACCCATCTGACTACAGAGGCAACTCTCTGGCAGAGCAAATTTGCGGGCTTACCGTATCTGCCCAAAGGTTTTGATTATCCCAAAACTCCAGAAGGTGACTATCTCTATCTATTAGCCCAAATCAATTTCGTCGAAGTGCCACATTTAGAAGGATTTCCCCAAAAAGGTATCCTCCAATTTTACATTTCAGCGGCAGATGATTTTCTTTACGGTGCAGATTTCGGTGCACCAACAGAGCAAAAAGGATTTCGCGTGCTATTCTTTCCCGATCCTGTCAACGAAACTGACGATTTGATTACAGACTTCGACTTCCTCCCTTCATCGTGGAATAGAGAATCTGGTAGTGTTCCTTTTTGTATCTTTCCCGATCATTCGCCTCAAAGCAGTAAATGCGTCGCCTTAAAGTTTGAACTTAAATCTGCTCCAATTTCTAGAAACGACTATGAATGCGAGGTCATACTTGGTGAAGATTTTACAAGCTTACTTTATGAAGATGATTCACTATGGGAGTATTACCAGCAATTTGCTTGTGGTCACAAGCTTGGAGGATATCCTTATTTTACTCAAGAAGATCCTCGCTTTTACCAGAACGAAGAAGAAGCTTGGGTTTTGCTATTGCAGATCGATTCAGATTACAAAGAAGAAGGAATTGATATTATGTGGGGAGATGTTGGAGTAGGCAATTTCTTTATTAAGGCATCTGCCCTGCAAAAGCTCGATTTCTCGAATATCCTCTATAACTGGGATTGCAGCTAGGCACATCTCTCACTTTTTACGAAAGCTGGTAGCGATCTTTTGAAATTCAGGGAGATACTTGGCTTTGGAGCTATTGCCAATTAGTCCTTGGATGATGTAATAGGATTGCCCCTCAAATAACATAACTTGATATACCGTAGTTGGCGTATTACTAGAGACATCAGTAGCATTAGCGATGATCTCATAGCCGTTCAAACCATCGATCGTGATTGGCTTACTGGTGTCGATCGACAGATTTTTTACCTGTTGAGTTTGGGTTATCCGTTTTTCGGCAAATTGTTTTTGGTTAGCGACTAAGACATTCGAGATCGATTCAGTCACAACTAAAATCGGATCGTTGGCAGAACCAGTGGCAATCATCCCATTTTTCGTGTAAAGCAGTGCATTCTGAACCCGCTTAGCAAACTTCAAATTAGGTGTATCTGTGACCGCAAACTTCAAATCGGCAAAGGGATCGACAGCTTTATTCCTTAGCCATTTCGCGCTTGTGACCGCAGTTTTAAGAGGTTGGGATAAATTCTTAGCTATATCTCTGGGGAAAGTGGCTGCGATTAGGATAGTCTCTTTCTCATCACCAAATACGGTAATCCATTTCATGAAAACAATGGAATTTGTAGATTGAGTTGCCTGAAGCAGTAATCCTTTGTATCCGTCGATCGTGATGTTCTCTTTGCCGATCAGAGTAATACCGCGAGTTTTTAAACTTGCTTCATTAAAGCCTGCTGTGACCTGAGAATAAGGTCCTGGTAATTCTGTGACAACGATCGATGCACCGCTACCATCTTGCTGAAATCCTGAAAAAGTGCCTGAATTGGTAAATCCCTTGGGCTTAATCAGGCTGATTTTTGAGCCGCGCACAGCAGTGTAAGCTTGGGTGTCTACTTGATTATCCTTGAGTGCAGTTAGTAATGTCGTGCTTGGGGTTGAGATGGATGGCACTTCAGCATTGCTGTTAGCGTTAATCCAAAAATTCAGACCGAGTAATATCGGGAGAAGTAAAATAGAGATTTTCATGGGTTAGAGAGAGTAAGGATTACTTGTTTTATCGATAAATAAGTCTGCTTGGAGAAAGTCGATGAATTGCCGAGCCGTGCGTCCCGATCGACCGTTATGTCGGGTTGCCCATTGCAAGGCTCGAAACTCTAAATCTTCGTCGCTCAGCTTAATCCCTGCCTCCATTGCCAAGTGTCGGACAATTTTGAGATATGTTTCTTGATCGGCGGAAACGAAGGTTAGGGTCAAACCAAATCGATCGCTGAGAGATAGCTTCTCTTGCATCGTATCCCAAGCATGGACTTCATCGGCATCGCTGGGTCGGGGTCGATCGGCATAAAATTCACGAATCAAGTGGCGACGATTTGAAGTCGCGTAAATAATTAAATTAGGAGGTCGAGCCGTAAGATTACCTTCCAATAGAACCTTGAGGGCTTTATAACTATCATCATCTTCTTCAAACGAGAGATCATCGACAAACAGAATAAATTTCTGTGGGACATCTCTCAGAGTCTCCATGATCTTCGGTAAGTCTTTGAGGTCAGATTTAGCGACTTCGATTAACCGCAATCCCCGATCTGAGTATTTTGTGATTAGAGATTTAACTAGAGAAGATTTACCCGACCCACGACTACCAAACAACAGCACATGCAGGGCAGAGTAACCTGCTAAAAAGAACTCAGTATTCTTTAATAAGACATCTCGCTGAGATTCATAACCGACTAGTGATGTTAGATCGATCGAATCGGGTGTGGGAATCCCAATTAATTCCCCGCCATACCAACGTAAAGCCCGAAACTCAGCAAAAATCCCTGTGCCATTTTGCTGATAATATATGGCTAAATCTTCGATCGAATCAGCCCAGTTCTCTAAATGTTTGAGTTTAAGCTTGAGCGGGCAATCAGATCCAGCAATGTGATTAGAAGATTCGAGCAGAGGTAAAGATCGATCGGTGGCAGCTTTCACCCACTGGCTCACAGTTTTGCTATCAATCTTATACAAACTATGCAGAATTTGCAGATCGAAATGCGTTGCAGCTACTAGGGCTGACGGTAAATCTTCTAGCTTTACCTTTTGGGCTTGTTGAGAGAAAGGATTGTGATCCCAGAGAATTTGACCGATCAGATAGTCCTGCCAGTTTTGATTGCGTTGTGCCAAGCTCTTAAACCATTTGCCATATGCCTGAAGACAAGCTAGCGATTTTAGAGAAGAATCATCATAAGCGTACTCACTTAATGCCTGAACTAGCTGTAAATAAGCCAGTCCAGGCTCCTGTTGTAAAACATTTTGATACAGCAAAAGTGATGCTGCTTGATATTGCAACAAGTCGATCGACTCGACAATCTGTTTTTTCATAGGGCTTGAAACTGAGGGATGAGCCAGGCAATCGCTTGGGCATGATCGGTCTGACGAGTGCGCTGCAAGGCTTCTAGTAACAAGGCTAAATCCAATCCAGATAATACTTGAGATCTCGAAATCCTTCTGCTTCCTCCATTAGCAATAATCTCAAAAGCGAGGATTTCGACTCTTTGAACATCAACAATCCAGTATTCTGATACATGTAAATCTTCGTAAAGCAAGCGTTTCTCACCTTTATCATCGGCGATTGTACTATCGGATATCTCAATTACTAGATCGGGCGGTGGGACTAGATCGAGATTTGCGATCGCGGTTCCAATCGGAGCAAGTTTGGCTCTCGCCCCGATGTAACAGGAAATATCAGGCTGACACTGATACTGGGATTGGCGCACACCGACTTTGCGATAACTGCAATTGTCTAAACAGTTGAGTTGAATGCCTTTGAGTGCCGCAAACAGGGTCACAGACGTAGTAACAATGCCATTATCTCTAGCATGGTCAGGCCCAACTGACATAGTTTCTATCCTCACCCGTCCACGATCGTAATATCCTTTTGCTTTGAGATAGTCAGGATGTTCGACAGTTCGGATAAATTCATCCCATGTTGCCACAACCCATGTGTCCGTTGGTAATTGCGTTGCTAATGTCATAGTTTATCCTCTCTGGATGCCCATCTCTTGGTTGAAATAGGTTAGTTAGAATAGGTTTAGATCGGTGACAGCTCCAACACTGCTGCTAGAGACCAGTTTAGTGAATTTTGCTAAAATCCCTCTGGTATAGCGGGGAGCAGGTGGTTTCCAGACAGCGCGACGACTAGCTAATTCGGCATCAGTGACATTGAGCTGTAATTGTCTAGCTTTGGCATCGATCGTGATCGAGTCACCTTCTTGAACTAAGGCGATCGTCCCACCAACTGCGGCTTCAGGCGCAACATGACCAACCACCATGCCATAAGTACCTCCAGAGAATCTGCCATCCGTAATCAATCCCACCGAGTCGCCCAACCCAGCACCGATAATCGCACTGGTGGGAGCTAACATCTCGCGCATCCCAGGTCCGCCTTTAGGCCCCTCATAACGAATTACGAGCACATCACCAGCTTGGATTTTCCCTGCCAGAACTGCGGCGAGACAGTCTTCTTCCGATTCAAATACTCGTGCTGGCCCTGTGATTTTAGGATTCTTCACACCTGAAATCTTGGCAACGGAACCCTCTGTCGCGAGATTTCCTTTGAGAATTGCTAAATGCCCTTCAGCATAGAGCGGTTTATCCCAAGTCCGAATCACGTCTTGATCTGGACTTGGCTCTGCTGGGATATCTGCTAATAGCTCTTCGATCGTCTGACCTGTAATTGTGAGCGCGTCACCATGCAGCAGACCGTGAGCTAGCAAAATTTTCATCACCTGTGGAATGCCACCTGCTTTATGCAGATCGGTGGCAACGTACCGACCACTGGGCTTGAGGTCGCAAATCACGGGGACTCGGGCGCGGATCGTCTCGAAGTCATCAAGGCACAATGGTACGCCGATCGCATGAGCGATCGCTAACATATGCAACACAGAATTAGTCGAGCCACCCACTGCCATAATTACCGAGATCGCATTCTCGATGGCTTTTCTCGTGATGATATCCTTCGGTAAGATCTGCTGGCGAATTGCCTCTACCAATACTGATGCTGACTTGGCAGTACTTTCAGCTTTTTCGGCATCTTCGGCTGCCATCGTCGAGGAATACATCAAACTCATGCCCATGGCTTCAAATGCCGATGACATCGTATTCGCCGTAAACATGCCCCCACAGGAACCCGCTCCAGGACAGGCGCGCCGTTCGATTTCGAGCAATTCTGACTCTTCAATTTTGCCCGCACTAAACTGCCCTACGGCTTCAAATGCACTAACTATGGTCAAGTCTTTGCCGTTATAGTGTCCTGGCTTGATCGTGCCACCGTAGACAAAAATGGCAGGAATATTCAATCGCGCAAACGCAATCATCGCGCCTGGCATATTCTTATCGCAACCACCGATCGCCATAACGCCATCAAAGCTCTGACCATTACACACAGTCTGGATCGAATCGGCAATTACTTCACGCGAGACGAGGGAATATTTCATCCCTTCGGTTCCCATTGAGATGCCATCACTGATCGTGATTGTGCCAAACATCTGCGGCATCGCCCCTGCTACTTTCAATTCAGCGAATGCTCTTAGGGCTAAATCGTTAATCCCAACATTACAAGGGGTAATGTTGCTGTAACCATTCGCCAGACCGACAATTGGCTTTTCAAAGTCCTCATCTGTAAAACCCACGGCACGTAACATGGCACGGTTAGGAGATCTCGCTACTCCTTGGGTAACGGCTTTACTTCTGCGGTTATTGGACATGGTGTTCTCTTCT
>JARCMB010000205.1 GCA_030248825.1 Pseudanabaenaceae cyanobacterium MP8IB2.15
AGCTCTTCAAAGAATGGGGCGGCGATCGCTAACGTCGTCCACAAAATGAACTTGGCAACACTATCCTGACTTTCGACCAAAATTGGTAGCAGGGCATTACTTCCCCCATGTCCTTTAAGCACAAATTGAACCAAGATCGAAGTAAGAAACACGATCGGTACTGCTGCCAAGTAACCACCAAAGCCCCAGCCGACCCATTTTAGATCTAGTGGTTTAAACCGAAACCAGGGTTCTGGCAAAGGCGCGAATGACTTCAGGCAAACACTCAAAATTGGTAGTTCGGGCAAAACCGAAATAATATAAGTAATCAGCACCATAACGGCTCGATCGCGATAACTCCAGCGATCGTTAGGAATCAAATTCAATCCTGCCAATGTCACGGGGAGGATAATTTGTGACACCACCGCAAATGACACGAACCAAATTACCATCACTTCCCAGACAGTCTCTTTCCCCCAAGGCACTTGCCATCGCTTTTGGGCGGCAGGCATAGCCAGAATCGAGTTCTGTTTGAAAATCGCGCGTTGAATGCCTAGCCCTAATAACAGCAGGATGCCTGACAATCCCCCGATTACTGGGATGCTATTGACGATCAGCAGTCGATCGAAAGCCTGTTCTGCCTGAGTCTGCTGAAGTTGCGCTAAATTTACGAGGTCTCGATCGCGTTGTTGCACCTGATAAAGCTGCTGCAAGGCCTGATTACGGAACCAACTATCGAGATTAGTGCGAATTTGCGGCTCGGCATCGGGGAAAATCTCCACTGGTTTTGCCCACAACCCTAGCAAAACTCTGGCAGTCTGAACGGAACGCGAGATTGGATTGGGCTGATTTTTGCTAATTCGATCCCAAGTGTCGATCGATTCCTGCACTTTGGACAACTTCAGTTGTAACAATCCAATCCGTAAATCCAGTTCATCAATTAGGCGTTGCTTTTCGTCACGCTTGGTCTGATATTGCTGAATTTGACTAGGGTTAGGATCAACTTTTGTGGTGATCGTTTGTTCGATCAGATCGATCGACTGCTGATTTGAACGACGTGCAGCTTCATAGCTCTTGAGGGCTTGTTCATAAGCAGTTGGGAGATTCTCCCCCAATAAAGCCGATTTCAGCGTCAATGCATCACCAGATGGCTCCCAGTTCGTGGCTTGCAGCACCAGATCGGTTTGCAACAGATCGAGCCGAGATTGCTCTTGAGGGCGGTTCCAACTCGAAGCTAGCGTCAGGATAATAAAAGCGATCGCAAAGATCGAGAGAAGGCTTAGTCCTATCCGCTTTAAGCCCATTTTTAAACCCACAATTCTAAATCAACCTGTACTAATTAGCTTGTAACCATTTCTGGGCATTTAATCTTTGCATCACGCCAAACACCAGTAAGTCGAGCGTCGCTTTGCGTTCGTCCACCAGAAACGGCTCAATTGTGCTGGGATTTGCCCCAAGATCGGCACAAGAAAATGCTTTCTGCCCATTGATATCTGGCTTGGCAAAATAAACGGTAAACTGTCGCTGATTTCCCCGCCATTTCCCCTGTACCTGCGGCTGTCGATCGGAGGATGGCAAATATTTGAGTTCGAGATCGGATATCCCTTTCTTGGTTAAGGCTTGGCTCAGGGCTGGCACGTAGTGAGTAGTGATAAATTCCTCAAATGGCAGCTCTTCTAGTGCTGGGGCTTTGACCTTCTCGACTTTAGCTTTTTTAGGAGCTTCAGTGGTAGCTTCAGATGGGGCAGGAGCCTTAGCTTGCTCTTTCGGTGTAGATTCTTCTGGCATGAGAGTCAATTATCAGGATTTACTAATGTTTTACGATTGTTTTATGCTCGATCGCCAATTCGCCGACAGTCATTCACTTAGTCAGCCACTTATTCATTCGCGACGATTTGGGGTAAGCCCATGCTGTAGTTAATGCTGCGATGGCTGAGGTTGTATGAAACTTCACCTTTTTGCAGGAGCGATCGAACAAAATGCTCTAAATCCGAACCAATCCGACGCAGATTGTAGTCTGTGAGATCGGTACCCTTGTAAGCAGCTACAAGTGCATCGAATTGGGCGTAAACTTTCTGCAAAGATGGATCTGGCCAATTTAGTTCATTATCAGGGTCAACATCAAGGGTCAAAGTATTTTCGCTTTCAAATAGCTGATTATCTTCAGTCGTCGCTGTAAAGATATGAATATGGCGTGTGGTTGATTTTAAGAGCATGATTTTAAGAGCATATTTCAGTAACAAGACAAAGTTATGACAATCTAGCTATAGATTTTAATAGATGTTTGATGCCGAGATCCAATTAATTACCTATTCCTCAGATAACTTCAACTCTAAGCAATCCACTTTACCGAACACCCAATCGCGGCAGACATTGGCTTGGTAATCGCTTCCCCTTTGAGAATCTGATCGATCGAATCGCGCAGATCGTTACTAGTAACAGCATCAGGATCGCGATAATTGTCATCAATTTGCCCTCGATAGCAAACCTTGCCTGCTTTGTCGATCGCAAATGGCTCAGGTGTACAAGTCGCAGCAAAGGCATTGGCAACATCCTGATTTCGATCGCGCAAGTATGGGAAATTTAAGCCCCACTCCTGAGCATAAACTTTCATTTTGTCAAAGCTGTCTTCAGGATATTTCTGCTGATCGTTAGAGTTAATCCCAATTAAAGTCACACCCTTTGACTGGTAGTCATGCTGAATATCAATCAGTCGGCTGAGATACGCTTTAACATAAGGACAATGGTTACACATAAAAACCACAACAACAGCAGTATGATTCTCTAGGTAATGCCCCAAGTGAACGACATCACCTTGGACACTAGGTAGCTCAAAATCAGGAGCGTAGGCGTTTATTTCCATACAGTTGAATATTGGTCAATTCGATTCAAACTATACCATTTATAGTAGAGACAAGAAGTGATTGGGGTACGCTGGTGACATACTCTCACGCTAACCTAGCGGTATAGCGTGAGCTTCTCTTCTTCGCAGTTGAGAGTTCCTGATTCACAGACCGAGTAACCTCAAAGTCTCCACAGGCTGACACCGTAAGTCCGACGGTGTTAAGTGCTAGATTTTTGATATTAATCGCTGCATTGTGGTCGCGGTCTAGCACCGTTCCACAATGAGGGCATTCATGTGTCCTGACAGACAAAGCTTTAGGCACATTTTTATCACAGCCAGAGCATCTTTGAGATGTGCCATAGGGATTCACCTTTACAATCCAGTTGCCGCATTTTACTGCCACTGCTTCTAGAATTTGAGCGAAACTACCCCAAGCCGCATCCAAGATTGATTTAGCCAAGCGAGTCTTAGCTAAGCCCTTGATGTTTAAATCTTCCAATCCAATCAGGTCATAGGTTTTACATAGTTTGTATGCAATTTGATAGTGGAAATCTTTTCCAACCCTAGCGACATGCTGATGCAAACAAGCAATATGGTTGGCTAGTTTTTGATAATTAGCAGAACCTTTGATCTTGTGAGCTAAACGTCTTTGCGCTAGGGCTAATTTTGCTTGAGCCTTGCGATAGTGCTGCTGAATTGGCACAGCTTCACCTTCAGAATCAACCAAGAACTCCTTGAGTCCAACATCAATTCCAACTGCTGTCTTAACCGTATCAATCGGCATAGGACTAGGTCCGCTGGCATCTTCGATTACGATTGACACATACCAACCATCAGCTTTCTTGACGAGAGAGCAGGTTTTAGGCTTGAAGCCATCAGGGATAGGACGATGCACTATTACAGGTATTTCGCCAATTTTGCTTAACTTCAGTGTGTCACCGATAAGGTGCGCTCCCGCTTTCTCGGAA
>JARCMB010000206.1 GCA_030248825.1 Pseudanabaenaceae cyanobacterium MP8IB2.15
ATGTCAGCGAAGTTATTTTAGCTCTATTTTATATCGGTGCAGTTGGCATGATTCTCGACAAACTGATGGCTAAGCTGCAAACAATGATTGCCAAGGAACAATAAAGAACCCTACCCAGCCTCCCCTTGCAAATGGCAGGGGTAAGAATTATCCAACACCCTACAAACATATGCCTGAATTTGTTACTGTCGATCGAATTGATAAAGTTTTTCCGCTCTCGAATGGTGGCACTTACGTCGCGCTCAAAGATATCAGCCTCGAAGTTAAGAAAGGTGAATTTATCTCGTTGATCGGTCACTCTGGTTGTGGCAAGTCAACTCTCCTAAATATGGTGGCGGGTCTAGATCTGCCGACCGAAGGCATCGTTATGCTAGAAAATGAGCGGATCTCTGAACCTGGCCCCGATCGAATGGTGGTATTTCAAAACTATTCTCTACTTCCTTGGCTCACGGTACGTCAAAATATCGCCCTCGCCGTAGAACAGGTTTTGGGCTATCTTCCCAAAGCTGAGCAAGATAGCATCATCGAGCACAACATCAACATGGTAGGTTTGAGCCATGCTGCCGATAAAACACCAAGTCAACTATCTGGAGGGATGAAACAACGGGTAGCGATCGCTCGCGCCTTATCAATTCGCCCCAAATTATTGCTCTTAGATGAACCTTTTGGTGCGCTGGATGCCTTAACTAGAGGCAATCTTCAAGAGAAATTAATGGAGATTTGCGAAGAAAGCCATGTCACCGCAATTATGGTGACCCATGATGTCGATGAAGCTTTGTTATTAAGCGATCGAGTTGTGATGTTAACCAACGGGCCCGAATCTCGCATCGGTCAGATCATGGAAGTGAATATTCCACGCCCCCGCCATCGCTTGGAAGTCGTGAATCATCCCAGTTACTACAGTATGCGTAGCGAGATCATCTACTTTCTCAACCAGCAAAAGAAGGACAAGAAATTCAAGTCTAGAAGCAAAACTATTACCAGTCGTTATGGCTTAGAAAAAGTCAACCTCGAAATTGGTTTCGTGCCACTGACTGCCTGTGCCCCCTTAGCGATCGCCAAAGAAAAAGGATTTTTTACCAAGCATGGGCTGGACGAGGTCGAACTCGTGCGCGAACCCAGTTGGCGAGGCATCACCGATGGTCTGGCAAATGGATATCTTGATGCCGCCCAAGTTCCAGCAGGTATGCCTCTATGGCTGACTCTCGGTGGCAAAGAGGGTAAGTCAATCCCGATGACAACTTCGCTCACAATAACGCGGAATGGGAACGGAATCACACTTGGGAAGCAGTTTTACGATCAAGGTGTATTCACGCTCAATGACTTTAAGCAATCTCTACTTAAGACGAGCGATCGAATCCATACTCTAGGCATGGTGCATCCATCTTCTTTACATAACTTGCTATTACGTTACTGGCTAGCAGCAGGCGGTATTCACCCCGATCATGATGTCAATCTCACGACGATTCCACCCGCGCAAATGGTGGCTAACCTCAAAGCAGGAAACATCGATGGCTACTGTGTCGGCGAACCTTGGAATATCCGTGCCGCTACAGAAGGGATTGGCTATACGATCGCCACGGATTTAGAAATCTGGTTGGGACATCCTGGTAAAGTTTTGGGCGTGAGAGAGGAATGGGCTTTAGCTTATCCCAACACGCATCTGGCTCTGATTAAGGCTCTGCTAGAAGCTTGTCAATACTGTGCGGATGACAACAATGCTGAAGAAATTCGTCAAATTCTCTGTCGCCCCGAATATGTCGATACCGATCCTGAATATATCAATATCGGTAATCCTGAACTCTATACCTGTTCGATCGATCAGCCACTCAGACAGTATGCTCACCATCAGTTTTATGGGGTCGGACTGAATCGCCCTAGCCGCACTGAGCAACTCTGGATCATGACGCAAATGGCGCGGTGGGCAACAGTGCCATTCCCACGTAATTGGGTCGAGATTTTAGAGAGAATCTGTAATGTCTCGGCTTTTAGTACGGCAGCGAGGGAATTAGGAATGCTGGAGGTTGGCTATAAACGTCCACCAATTCAGATGTTTGATGGAAATATTTTTAATACTGACGATCCGATCGGTTACCTCAATAGTCTGGAAATCAAAAGTGACATCCATATTGCCGATGTGATCGTGGACACTCCTAGGATCAAAGTTGCCTAAGAACATCTCACCTCATCCTCTGTAGGGTGAGGTCTTCAAAACTATCCTTTTAACAAAAGTTTTTAAGCATTATGCAAGCAATTCAACCAAACCAGACCAAAAGTAATTCACTGTCTGACAAGCCCGTGGAAAATCGTGAGCCGTTTTTGACGATCGAAGGGGTATCAAAAGTCTATCCCACTGCTCAAGGTGATGGTTATACAGTTCTAAAAGATGTCAATCTCACAGTTTATGAAGGCGAGTTTATCTGCTTGATCGGTCATTCTGGCTGCGGCAAATCCACCTTATTAAATATGGTGTCAGGCTTTAATAAGCCAACTGACGGCGAGGTGCGGCTGCAATCGAAGCGGATCTCTGAACCTGGCCCCGATCGAATGATGGTGTTCCAAAATTACGCGCTTCTACCTTGGTTGACTTCGTTTGAGAATATCTACTTAGGTGTGGATTCTGTGTTTCCCAACAAGTCAAAAGCTGAAAAGACCAAGATTGTCCACGATCACTTAGCACTGGTTGGTCTAACCGAAGCTGCGGATAAAAATCCAACGCAACTATCTGGTGGGATGAAACAACG
>JARCMB010000207.1 GCA_030248825.1 Pseudanabaenaceae cyanobacterium MP8IB2.15
CTCAGCTTGGGTAGCAACGATGCCATTCTGGTTATTTTGGTAATTATTCGTTAAATCTTGCTGCTGCCGTTGGGTGGCGCGTAATTCGGCATTTTTGGTGGCGATTTCAGTCGAGAGCGAAATCTGCTCCTCTTCACCTAAGCTACGGACTTTGATGTTGAGTTCTTCGAGTTGCTGCGTAGTCGTGGCGATCGTCGTGGCGAGTTCTGCCAGTTGCGATCGAAGATCTGTGGCAACCTGCTGATTATTTGCCAGTTCTGTCTCTCTAACTGACTTTTGAAATAGTAATTGTCGCTGTTCTAATACGACCTCTGAAACTAGCAGCGTGTCTAATTCTTGGCGTAACTTCTGATATTTCTCTGCCTTAATTCGATCGCCTTTCAACTTCTCTTGGGTGGCAATCAGTTCTTGCTCGACAATCCGAAACCGATCTTCTTGAGCCTTCACCTCGTCGAGTTTTTCTTTGGCATTGGTAATCTTTCGATCGAATTCTCCTACGCCAGCCAGTTCGTCAATAATTTCGCGTCGATCGCGCGAGTTCATCGAAATTACCCCCGTGACATCCCCTTGCAGCACGACGTTGTAGCCTTCAGGATAAATCCGCAGTCGGGCAAGTTGCTCGTGCAAATCGGTTAAGGTACAAGCCACACCGTTGATGTAGTAAGTCGATGTATAAGTCCCCTGCCCCGTGACTCTGAGTTTGCGCGTTACTGTCCAATCTTTTGCAGCTTCGGGATCGGTTTCTCGATCTGGGGATGAAGTATCGATCGAATCATCACCCTCTGCCAGAGTCTTTACACCTGCAACCTCTCGATCGTCCAGAGCAAAAGTCACGGTGACGATCGCTTCCACCGTGCGCCCTTTCTTGCTATGCGTCTGGTTGACCAGATCGGGCAATCGCTCAGCCCGCATCCCTTTAGAACTCGAAAGTCCCAGAGCAAACAAGAGCGCATCAAGAATATTTGATTTCCCCGACCCATTCGGTCCCGAAACCACAGTAAATCCTTGCAGAATTGGGATTACTGTCGTCGCACCAAAAGATTTAAATCGGGTTAATTCGACCTGCTTGATGTACACGGCTGCGGCTGTAATTTTTGTATGCGTTTAGATGCCAATAAGTTAACATGCATGTGCCAAACTGCAAGATGTTGATTAAATGTTTAGTCACCCCTCATAGGTAGTTGAGGATAAAGCCGACGCAGATTCTGAAAAATATGTTTTGCTACCTTGCTATATTCAGCTTTTTTGTTAAGCGTTTTAACAACTTCAAGCAGCGTGAATTTCAATTTCTCTAAAGTTGGATTAAGTTCTTGAACCTGCTGAATTCTGTCACTAAGATTGGCAAGATTTAATTTGTTTTCATCACTTACCCATTCTCCACTACTGAGATAGGATAATAACTTTGCAGTTCGGATAAAATTATCACATTTTTTTAAATCATTCACAATTTCATCATAAACTGTTCCAACTATAAATTCGGTCTCAATATCAGCATCCTTAACGCTTGGTTCACTTGAGCTATCCAAAAACTCATGATTTACATTATTTACTGATGATTCAAGCATCACGGCAGGATACGAGTCTTCAATTGATTTAGATTCAGGATAAACTTCTTGACTCTCTAGTCGATTATCTTCAATTACATCCCCAATATTTTTTTTAATGGAGCTGTCCAAAATCTCATGATTCACCGTGTTTAGTAATGGTTCAAGTATTGCTTCAGGATACAAGTCTTCAATCGAGTTGAATTCACTCTCTAGTCGATCACCTCCAATTGCGCTATCAGGTAATACCCTTAATATTTCTTCTACAGTAGTTATGCCCGCTTGGATCTTAGCGATAGCAGCTTTGCGAAATGACTCAAAATCAGTCTGTTCAAGATAACTTTGGATCTCAGTCATGTCACCTTTATAGATCAATTGCCTCATGGTCTGATTGACATTCAATACTTCAATAATAGCTTCACGCCCAAAGTAGCCTGAACTAAAGCATTTAGGGCAACCTTTTCCTTTCCGCCAGCCTTGAGTAGATGAAGTGGGGGTTAAGCCTAGAGCTCTTAACTCTGATTTTGTGGGAATATGTGGTGCGGCACAATGAGGGCAGACTTTCCTGACAAGTCGCTGTGCCACAATACCAAGTAAAGCATCGCTAACTAATCCTGAATCAGGTCCAATATCTCTTAATCTAGGAATCGTACTTATCGCATCATTAGTGTGGAGTGTAGTAAGCACTAGATGCCCAGTCAAAGCAGCACGCACGGCAGTTTCTGCGGTTTCAGTATCTCTAATTTCTCCGACCATGATGATGTCAGGATCTTGACGTAATATTGAGCGCAGACCTGCGGCAAAAGTCATACCTGATGCTTCATTAACTTGAGTTTGGGTAACTCGTGGCATGATGTATTCCACAGGATCTTCGACTGTCACAATATTTTTAGCCTGTGTCGCAATCGCTTGTAGACTGGTATATAAAGTGCTAGTTTTCCCAGAGCCCGTAGGTCCGGTGTAAATGATCATCCCTTGAGGTTGTCTTAACCAACTCTTATATATCGCACATGAATGTTCGGAAAATCCGATTCCTTCAATTGTTGAAAAGGTGTTTTGTTGACGGAGTAATCTTAAGACTACTTTCTCAACTATTTCGCCCTGCCTACCACTAACACATGGCAAGGTACTAACCCTCAAATCCAAACCACATTCTTCACCATCATCTACTTCATATTTTTCCCCAATTCGTCCATCTTGGGGGCGGCGACTTTCAGCAATATCCATATCACACATTACTTTTATTGCTACGACGACTTTTCGACTCACCTCAAGTGGCAGAGTTATGATATCGCGCAGAATACCATCGATCCGAAACCGAATTAGTAGCCCTTCGTTATTTGGCTCTAAGTGGATGTCGCTAGCTCGACTGTTTAGTGCATGAGAGATTATAGTTTTAATCCTCTGAAACTGGTCTTTTGCCTGACTGAAATATAGCTCAGCGACCTCACTGATATTTTCTTCTTCTTCGTCAAGGGAGTTAGCTAATGGGGCAAAGTTAAAGCGCTTGCTGTCAATATTTTGTAGCCGAAACCAATTGCGATAACTCTTTTTATTTATGACAATTATTTTGACATTAGCCCCAATCCGTTCGCCAAGCTCTTTGGCTTCCACTTCAGACATGATGATTGGGCTGCCCAAGTAATAACATCCCCCCCATAACAGTAAAGGTGTTACAGGCGGTAAGAAACTATGCTCGGGAATTCTTTGGAGGAACAGACCGTATAGTTCAGAGTCAAGCAGATCGAGGTTTAGATCCCCTTCATCATCTACCAAGAGTTTCTGAGCAAGCTCTAAACTAATTTCCTTTCTTTTTAGGCGCTGCCAGGCAGATGGTTCGGGAGACGTAATGTCTCTATCTTCCTTGACGCTTTTACCAAAGCTAATTTCACCTTTTCTCAGTTGCTGCCATGCTGATCCTGCTAAAGAGCTAAAGGAGTTTGTCTTCATTTTTTTTACAGTTA
>JARCMB010000208.1 GCA_030248825.1 Pseudanabaenaceae cyanobacterium MP8IB2.15
GTTGTTGTTGAGTTTCTATTCCTTCAGCGATCACCTTGAGTTCTAGTTGGTTACTAAGAGCCATAATGGTTGCGACAATCTGATGATTGCGCTTGCCTGCCTGAATTTGATTCACAAACGATCGATCGACCTTAAGACTATCCACTGGTAGGCGATGGAGATAGCTTAATGATGAATATCCTGTGCCAAAATCATCAATGCTAATTTGAATTCCTCGTGCTTTCAACTGGCTGAGCAAGATAATCGTAGACTCAATATCTTCAATCAACATACTTTCGGTAATTTCTAAGGTCAAATAATTACCTTTCAAGTGAGTTTGACTGAGAACTCGATCGACTTGGTCTAGCAGATCGGATCGCCGTAAATCCTGCGCTGAGAGATTCACACTCAAACTCATGCTAGAAAGCTCAGGGAAAGCCGTTTGCCACGTCGCCAGTTGCGCGCAGGCTGTTCCCATTGCCCAATAGTCCAGCGCTGTGATCAATCCTGTTTCCTCGGCGATCGGGATAAAATCTTCTGGAAATTTTAAACCCTGGGTGGGATGTTGCCAACGGATTAAGGCTTCAAACCCAATCAGATTTCCAGTATCCAGCGCAACGATCGGTTGATAATGCAGCACAAATTCCTGACATTCGATCGCTCGACGGAGATCGTTTTCCAAATGCATCCGACTGAGAGCCTGCGTGTGCATCGCCGTATCAAAAATTTCATATCGGGCTTTACCCATAGTTTTTGCTCGATACATGGCAATATCAGCATCTCGCAACAGGTCGGAGGCTTGAGTATAGTCTGCTGTACCCAACACAATACCGATGCTAGCAGTCATATACACTTCTCGGTCTTCAAGCATTAGGGGAGTCTGCAACGCTGCAAAAATTCGTTCCGTGGCGCGAATTGCTTCTTGAATATCCTTAATTTCTTCGAGCAGGATCACAAATTCATCCCCCCCCAGACGAGCCACGAGATCGATCCCACGAAGAGTGGCTTGGAGCTTTTGAGCAATGGCAATGAGTAATTTGTCTCCAACTAGATGTCCTAGGCTATCGTTGATCACTTTGAATCGATCGAGATCGAGAAATAAAACGGCAAAGTGATAATTTTCTAGGCGTTTAGCTCGGTTAATCGCTAATTCCAACCGTTCGATCAAGAGATGGCGATTTGGCAACCCCGTTAGGGCATCGTGAAGGGCTTGGTGTTCTAACTGATTTTGAACCTGAATGCGTTCAGTCACATCGCGGGAGGAGGTTTGGAGTTGGACAATTTGCCCTGCTGCATCCACAATGGGCTTGGTTAGGGTTTCAAACCAGATATAGTTACCAGACTTCTGACGAATCCGATAGGTAATCGGTATGGGTTTCTCGCCGATCGCTGTTGTATGAGCTTCTAGGTAAATTCGATCGCGATCTTCTGGATGAAAGAAAGTGTAGGGATCTTGCCCCAGCATCTCACTATATCGATAGCCTAAGAGTGCTTCACAAGAAGGACTGACGTAGAGATAGCGATTGTTCAAATCGTGAAGGCACACGAGGTCGTTCGTATTTTCGGCTAATAATCGATAGCGGTTTTCACTTTCCTGCAATGCTTCTTCGGCTTGTTTTCGATCGCTCAGGTCAATATCTACACAATATATTTCCTGCTCACCCTCAGAATTGATCAGCATGGTGTGACTGGAATAGACCGCGACTCTAGAACCATCTTTACGCATTAAGCGCAATTCACCCGCTGGGATGGATTGTCCCTCTGTAACCCACTGTTGAACCGATGCAATCACATCTTGACGCATTTCTGGAGGAATAATCAGATCTTCAAGTTGCCGTCCTAAAGCTTCTGCCTTGCTATAACCATAAAGTTCCTCACTGGCATCATTCCAATAAATCACCTGACGGTGGCAGTTATATCCCTGGACGGAAATTTTGGGAATTTCTTCAAACAGGGTACGGAATCGCTGTTCACTAGTTTCTAATGCTGCTTCGGCTTGTTTTCGATCGCTCACATCTAGGATCAAAGTATCCCAAATAATGTCGCCATTGGCTTGCTGTGTCGGTCTACCTGCGGATTCTAACCATTTTTTGCGCCCAGATGGTGTTGTGATTCGCCATGCCCAAGACCAGGGTTGCAAGTTTTTTGCTGATTCCATTACCGAGGCTTGCATCCCTGGCAAGTCCTGAGGATGGGTCAACTGCCAGAGAATGGTGGCATCTGATTCGACTAAGTGGGCTTCAATTTCCCAAATACGGTAACAGCCTTGACTCATATACACTACACCGTCAGATCCATCGGGACGAAGTAGGTAACGAAAAATCGCACCAGGTACATTTGCAGCTATATTTTGAAACCGAGCTTCACTCTCTCTCAGGGCTGTCTCCACTCGGCAGCGTTCCTCTAGTTCCAGTTGTACCTGTTGGTAAAGGTTGGCTTGATGAATCGCGATTTCCAGTTGGTCTGCGATCACCTGCGCCAGTTTGACCTGATTATCGCTCCAAGTAAAAGGTTGTTGGGATGTTGTAATCGTGAAACAGCCCCATAGGATACCTTCAACGATCAGGGGAATCAGTAAGTAAGCCCCAGATATGATTTGAGCAACCTCTAGGTTAATTGCATTGTCTAAGTTCGTCGTATCTTCTACCCGCACAATCTGCAACTGTTTGAGTCGATCTGCAAAAGGATTACATGTGTCGGGAATCTCAAAACCAATGACTGTTGGGGTCTCTGGATTGTGGCGAAACTCAGCGACATGTCGCCAGATCCCCTGTTCTGGCAAATATTCCACCACAAAGCAGTCTAGGGTTTTCATAAGTTTGGCGGTTTCTGCCGTGACAGTGGCAAAAATGGTGTCTAAGTCAAGGGAATTGCGAATCGCCTGAAAAACTCGATTCAGTGACTGCTCCTGTTGAATTTGCTGCTGTAATGCGGTGATGTCTCGCCCCACTGACTGAATTTCGAGCAATTGACCTCGATCGCCAAAAATCCCAAAATTAATCCACTGAGTCCAGCCAATTTCATTGTCGGATCGGTAATCCTGATTAATGCTTTCAAAGGTTAGTTTGTCTGGGGTGAGTGCGGCAATTTTACGATTAATTCCGTCTACTTCCTCAGGCGGCACAAAGCTACTCCAACGTAACCCAATTATATCCTTTAAAGACTTACCCAGAGCCAGACACACGGCATCGTTCGCAAAAGTTATGGTGGTGTCAGGCAGCGATCTCAGAATCAGGTCAGTTTGCGCTTGGATCATCTGACGGTAGTGTCGATCGATTGGCAATTGAGTCAGATGACTTGCGCTCTCTGATAAAGTCGTACTTGTTAGTAGTAATTCAACCAGATGCTTGACACTCTCTGGTGTATTTCCCCAATCTTCTACAGAAATCTGCTGGAGCGATAAGAGTTGCTGTTTTTCCATAACCGCAATACGTCCAACCTAGTGAGTACCTTTCCTCAAGTGTACCCTTCTTGAATCCTAGATTGACACTTCAGAAACAGGGCGAGGATCACCACGACCCTAGCCCTGTTTCTGAATTACTTAAAATTAAGGCTGTACCAACCTTGTTATAGAGCACTACGCCCTGTAACGAGGTTATAGACAATACTGATCAGGGCTAGAACCAAAAGAAGATGAATCAGTCCGCCACCGATATTAATGCTGAATCCAAGTGCCCACAAAACCACCAAAACCACTGTAATTGTCCAAAGCATACGATTTTTCTCCTTAATTTGGGTTAGTACTAAATTTGTGAATCAAGCCATTTACTGCCTATAAGAGAACAGGAGCAGCAGATCCCATTGCGATTGGGGTAGGGTAGAATTCCCACTCACGAATTCCTCTGTGCTTCAGAATCTCTTCAGCTAAATGGATTTCATCTTCTGTTCCATCTACGATTACGAGGTAGTCGCCATGAACCACATAATCGTGATAAATCTGGGCCCGCTCTTCTGGTATTCCCAGACCAATCAGACCGCCAGCTAAACCGCCAACCACTGCCCCGATTGCATCACCAGCTAGTGTGGTGGCGATCGCAGTTGCAGTTGCACCTGCCAGCACGACGGGGCCCACGCCAGGAA
>JARCMB010000209.1 GCA_030248825.1 Pseudanabaenaceae cyanobacterium MP8IB2.15
CCTACTGGAATTAATTAACGATATTCTCGATCTTGCCAAAATTGAAGCAGGACAGGTCGAATTGAGCTATAGCTCAACCTCGATCGCTCAGCTTGCTCAATCCAGCATCACCTTTATCAACCAACAAGCCCACAAAAAACATATCCAGATTGAGATACAAATCGCTCCCAATTTGCCCGATATCTCAATAGATGAGCGTCGTATCCGCCAAGTGTTGATTAATTTACTCAATAATGCGGTGAAATTCACGCCCGAAGGTGGACAAATCCGATTAGAAGTCGATCGGCAGGAAGATCGGGCAAACCCGAACGATCGCGCTTGGCTCCGCTTCTCAATCATTGATACAGGTATTGGCATCGCTCCCGAAAATATCCCAAAATTGTTTCAGCCCTTTATCCAAATCGACAGCGCTCTAAACCGCAAGTATGAAGGAACAGGTTTGGGACTAGCCCTAGTCAAACAAATCGTCGATCTGCATGGAGGCAAAATAAGTTTAACTAGCGAACTGGGCGTGGGTAGTTGCTTTGTCGTTAACATCCCCTATATCAATACAGTCCTCACTCCATCTGAGTCACAAACTCAAATTAATCTCAATATTGAAACTGATAAGCCAGAGCAGACAACATCACCGTTAATTTTGATCGCTGAAGATAATCAAACTAATATCGATACTATTAGTGACTATTTAGTAGCTAAAGGATACCGTCTTCTCATCGCCAGAGATGGAGCAGAGGCGATCGTCCTTACAAAATCTCATCAACCTGATATCATTTTGATGGATATCCAAATGCCCGTTGTCGATGGACTAGAAGCAATCAAACAAATTCGCCTCGATCCTAACTTGTCTGACATCCCAATCATTGCCCTAACGGCTCTAGCCATGACAGGCGATCTCGATCGATGTATAGCCGCAGGCGCGAATGAATATCTCGCCAAACCTGTTAAGCTCAAGCAATTGACGACCATTATCCAGCAACTTTTAGCTCAACAAATAGATAAATAACTTGTGAAATTCAAAACCCAAAGTTGGCAGTACGATCCCGTTTCCCGATGGTCTGTCCTGCTTGAATATTGGCAAAGTTCCCGATGGTGATCGAGTCTTCCGCCTTTGGCACTTTGATCCGCGCTACGGTATAACCTGTCTCTTCGGATTATATAGGGTAATATATAGCTAGTAAACGCTTGAGATATCTTAGGAGGTGCAAAATGAACCAAAAAAGAATTACAGATCTAACCATAGAGGATCTCAGAGCAGTTATTACTGAAGTAGTAGTTACTCAGTACCACTAAATTTAGAATGTCGGCAGTGGATGAAAGAATTCCTTTTAAAAAAATATAAAGAGAAGAGAATGGCTGAGATCGAGGAATTGCGCCGTCAAAAAGAACTGGCTATTGTAAAAGTCTAACTGGTAATTCGATACTAACCGTTGTGCCTTGATGATAGACACTCGAAACTAAGAACTCACCGCCATATAGTTCAGTTATTTTTTTGACAATTTTTAAGCCTAATCCAATACCCTGTTGTTCATAATATTTACGCTCAAATTGAGTAAACGCTCCGATTTTGGCAATTTGTTCAGCCATCATCCCTCGTCCTAGATCGGAAATCGCCAAATAAAACTTGCCGTTTTTTAATTGACTGTTTATCTGTACAGGAGTATTGGGCTGAGAGAATTTCAAGGCATTTTCTAACAACTCATTAACAATACTTAGAAAATCTCGATCGACGATCGAAACTTCTACATTTTCCAGATCGCAAACCACATCACCTAGTCGATCGAAACCTTCTGCTTGGGCTTTAACCACATTTTCAATTAGAATATGAGTTGAGACTTTGGGGTTTATGTTTTCGATCTGAGCAGTTTTGGGATTATTGGCAAGCATTTCTAGCCGTGCATATTGCAAAAATCTTTTCGTCAACTTTTGTAATCTCTGGGCTGACTGTTGAGCCATTTTCAATAATTCCTGAACTTCCTCAGTGCTCATGTTTTGATGATCTTCAACTAGTAAATCAATTACGCCAAAAACTCCATTAAGAGGTGTATTTAATTCATGGGGTAGGGTAGAAACTAAACTCCCGCATAACTGATCCAAGTTATTTTGGAGGAGGTTAATTGTATTTTCTTGGAGGTGGGAAAGGGTTTTTATCAGATCGTATTGATGCTTAATGCGGAGCATTGACTTCACTCTTGCTCGCAGTTCAAGTCCACTGACGGGCTTACTGATAAAGTCATCCGCCCCCACTTCTAGACAACGGGCAAGATCTTCCTTAGTGGATAAGGCTGTTACCATAATGATTGGAACGGACTGCCATGCGGACATAGCTTTAATTTGTCGGCAGACTTCTATGCCATCTATACTAGGCATCATCACATCCAGCAAAATCAGATCGGGCTGAAACATTTCTAAGTTAGCGATCGCATCCTCACCGCCAGAAGCATAGTGCAGAGTATAATTCTGCTCATTTACATTTAAAAGCACTTCAATGACATCAAAGTTATCGGGCTCATCGTCAACGACTAGGATAGAAGACATAATAATTCACATGTTATCCTTTTTGGCTTCGATTAAAAACTTCTGAATACTGGTAGCTAGTTGATTGAGTTTAACTGGTTTTGTCACATACTCATTTGCTCCAGCAGCCAAGCATTTCTCTCGATCGCCTGTCATGACCAGTGCAGTCAAGGCAATAATCGGAATATTACTGAAGTTAGGATCGAGACGAATTTGTTTGATAGCCTCCAGTCCATCCATAATCGGCATTTGAATATCCATCAAAATTAAATCAGGCTGATGAGCTTTGGCAAGGTCGATCGCTTCTTTGCCATTTTGAGCCACTAATATACGATAACCTTTGGCTTTTAAATAGCTAGAAAATGTACTGATATTAGCTTTGTTATCATCAGCTAGTAAGATCGAATACGATTTATGCTCTTGAATTTGACTAGAGTTGGATTTAATACTTAAGTCAGAAGAACTTAATTTTTCAGGATTCGAGGAAGATTGGACAGTACGATGATCGGGCAACTCGATCGAAAAGCGACTACCCATACCCACATCACTAGTAAGCCCCACCTGTCCTCCGTGGAGTTCAACGATGCGTTTGACCAGGGCTAGTCCCAAGCCTGTTCCTGCATATTGACGGTTAAGAGCACTGTCAATTTGAACAAAAGGCTGAAATAGTTTCTTGATATTTTCAGCAGAAATGCCAATACCCGTATCAATCACGGCAATTTGGATATAGTGGCGCGGTAGAGAATTGACAACTCCTAGCTCAGAAGCAATCTGGATACAGCTAACTTCCAAAGTAATTTTTCCACCTTCTACTGTGAATTTGACGGCATTACTGAGCAAGTTAATCAATACCTGACGCATGAGGCGTTCATCAATTAGGATCTCTGGAAGATCGGGTAACAAATTAACTTCAAGTTCAATGCGTTTTTTAAAAGCCAGTTGTTTAACAAATATTAAACTAGACTGACAGAGATATTCGATCGATGTGGGCGTACAGTCTAATTCAATCCGACCAGATTCAACTTTTGCCAAATCCAAGATGTCGTTGATCAAGCTTAAAAGGTGATTACCACCCCGTTCAATGGTTTGCAAAGATTTTCTTTGCTTATCGTTAATCGCGCCAAAAACTTCTTCTTGCAAACCTTCAGTCATACCCAAAATTGCATTGAGGGGAGTACGCAGTTCGTGGCTCATATTGGCAAGAAATTCATCTTTGAGCCGAGTAGCACGGGCAAGATCTTCATTAGTTCGTTGCAGTTGGATCTTTGCTTGCTGGCGTTCGGTAATATCGTGTAGAGATATCAAATATGCTGGGCGATCGTCCCATTCGATCTCCGCCACTTGCATTTCACTCTCCATAATTTGTCCACTGTTTTTGAGTAGACTGATTTCAAATTGATTGTTTAGTACATTAGGCACACCAACTTGCAAACCAACGAGTTGTTCCCTTGTCATCCCAAATAATTTCTCTGCTGAGGGATTGGTAAAGACTATACATCCATCTCGATCGAGGATGAGGATACCATCCAAAACACTAGAAACAATAAGGTTTAAACGTTTCTTACTGTTTACAAGTGCTGTTGTCCTTTCTATTACCTTAGACTCTAGTTCCTGATTGAGTTCTTGTAATTGTGCCATCGTGTCTGCTTGTTGAATGGCAATACTTACGTGTATTGCTAGTTGCTGCAATAATGACACCGATGATTTTTCCCAATAGCGAGTGTTTAAACACTCATGTGCTGCCAACAATCCCCAAAGCTGCTCGCCTTGCAGGATGGGCACGACAATAACGGCCTGCACCTGAAGCCGTTCCAAAAATTTTGTGTGGCACTCTGTTAATCCTAAATAAATATTATCTGTAACTTGGATACGTCCATTTTTATATGGCTCCACCATGGCTTCGCCAAAGTGAGGATCTGTGATCACTCTTCCTAGTAGTGAGTCACACTCGCAAATAACTGATTCGGCCACCACTATGCCGCTCCAGTCAGGTTCAAATTGGTACGCAATCACGCGGTCTGTTCCTAGAAATTGCCGAATTTCTTGAACTGTAGTGTCAAGAATAGTCTGCAAATCGTATGAAGCTTGAATACGCTTGGCGATCGCTGTTAACAAAGATTGATATTCGATCTGCTGTATTTGGTCTGACTGAGGCGATCTCATGGTTAGGTTTTCAATTTGTAATAGCCTCTCTAAGGTCACAATTCCCAGTGGGTGGTTATGTTCGTCTAGAAGCGGCAAGTAGCTGAGGTGATGTTGGCGCAGTAAATTGATCGTTGTAGTAACGTCCTCAAATTCTTGGAGTCGTAGGGTCACAATAGGTGGAGTCATTGCTATCGTAACCTTAATCTCTTTAATCTCTAAGTTTTCGATCGTTAACCTTAACAGGTCGGACTGGGTGACAATTCCCACAAGCTGAGACCCTGCCATAACCAAGACATACAAGACAAAATTTCCAGAAGAACCAGCCCCTTTTACAGATAGCTCTGACAACACAGAAGCTTGCTGCTGCGCTCGCTCGATCGATTGCGCTACGTCATACAGGGAAGCCTCAGCGCTAACACGTAGAAAATTGTAGTCGATCGCCTGTTCTAGCAGGTTTGGGCTACTTATTTTGTCATGAGAGCTTGAAGGCATTGATTTATACTTGTGTAACTAATGTGCTGCGTCATGGATATGTAATATTATCTCTTACATCAATCGTTCGGACACTTTTAAATTGCCAACCGTAGAATGCGGGTTTCCCACACATCGCTAAGGTTAAATGCTAACGCTAGAGTGAGGGTTTCAGCCTCTGCCTCAAAAACTGTCCGAAGTGTCCGAAGTATTGTTACATATCTGTTACGATAGATCTATGCTCAAAATGCAAAAGAAACAACTTGCCAAGTGTCTAACTGGAATTCAAGGACTGGACGAAATCACGGGTGGTGGATTACCTCAAGGTAGACCAACTTTAGTTTGTGGTTCAGCAGGTTGTGGCAAGACTTTATTAGGTGTTGAATTTCTGGTGCGTGGCGCAGTTCAGTATGATGAGCCAGGTGTTTTGATGACTTTTGAAGAAACCGCCGAGGAAATCACTCAAAATGTGGCATCTCTGGGATGGAATCTTAATCAGATGATCGCAAATGGCAAACTGATCATCGATCATGTTTATATCGACCCTCATAATATAGAAGAATCTGGACAATACGACCTTGAGGGACTATTCATCAGGTTAGGAAGTGCTATTCAAGAGATTGGGGCCAAGCGAGTAGTTTTAGATACGATTGAAGTCTTATTTGCTGGCTTTAATAATGACTCGATAGTGCGGGCAGAATTGCGACGGTTATTTGGCTGGTTAAAAGCACAGGGTGTGACGGTGATTATTACTGGAGAAAGAGGAGATAATACCCTGACCCGCAAGGGATTAGAGGAATATGTCTCAGACTGTGTAATTCGCTTAGAGCAGCGCACGGCTGAAGAACTTACAACTCGCTTTCTGCAAATATTCAAATATCGAGGATCTAGTCACGGTACCAATGAATATCCCTTTTTGATTGAGGAAAATGGCATTGCCGTCGCACCTATTACCTCACTGGGCTTAGATCATGAGGTCTCCGATCAACAGATTTCAACAGGAATTTCTCGCCTTGATACAATGTTGGGTGGCGGTGGTTACTATCGGGGTAGCAGTATTTTGGTGACAGGAATGGCGGGAACTGGGAAGACGACCTTAGCTGGTTATTTTGCCAAAGCAACTTGCGATCGGGGTGAACGCTGCCTCTATCTGGCAACCGAGGAATC
>JARCMB010000210.1 GCA_030248825.1 Pseudanabaenaceae cyanobacterium MP8IB2.15
ATGCCACGAATTTTGACTTCTTTGGCTTCAACTGCACCGAGGTCTGTGCCAGAGAACTGATCGCACTCAAAAGTGCCAGCAATTTCGCGGGTTTCGGTGTTGAGTTTGGAAATTTGTAAGAACATCTTACCCTTTGTGGTGGAGTCGTCCTTAGTGCTTTTCTCAAAGCTGTCACGTTTTCCTGGTAAAGCTTCGGCGGCATCATAGCCAATTGCCAAACCACGACCTTTAGGATCGATAAAGTTAGCTCCACGATAAGTTGGAACATCAGTTGTACCTTCAAAATCAACAGAAGTACTGATGCCGTTGATCCCAGGCTGGGTGGAGCCGATAAAGCCTTTCATGCTAAATAGCAGAGCGACGCGCTCGCCACCTGGCATTTGCACTGTGATCGGTTGATAATCCATGCCCTCTTGCTCAACGATTTTGAGGCTGCCGTCAGCTTCTGCGGTGACCAAAGCTTTGACATAGTCGATGCTAGATGTGGCGCGGGTCATGAGTTTAGAGCGAACAAACTCAGCCTGTTTGCGCTTATTTGGTGATTCTTCTTTGACAAAAAATTCTACAGGCTGTAAACATAGATCGGTGATTTGGACGCTTTCGCCAGCTTTGAGTGGGATGATACTACGCGATCTTGCGCTCGTAACCATATCGGGGCATTGATTCGCTAAGCCTGTGCCTACGATTTCATCATAGGTCAGCGATCGATCTGCGGCGATCGCGTTTCCACTCACCCAAAGAGTAGCAAAGCTGATACACACAGCTAAAATGACTCTAGTAAAGGTGCGATAACTCATAATTAACCTCTTAAAAATTCATAAATAGAGAAATTGGACATACTTTAGGCATATTCGTGGCAAACTTTGAATCGCCAGACCAAGATTGCTTAATTGCTATTCTTGGATTTAAAACTGACACTTTGGTTTTGACATATAGAAAAATTCCGATCTTATATTAACGTGCGTGAGGGTACTTGTTTTGGAGCAGATTAACGAAAGCATTTCCGCAGAGATGTTGATTGTGGTGGAAAAGGTTCGATCGATGGCAAAAGAACACCAAGACGATCCGATTAAGCTTCTAGCTATCCTGCGTTTGTTAGAACATTTGCACAATGATATTTGTGAGGAACTATTTCAACCCGCTTTGCCAAATACCCGCCACGGATTGTTTGACCTGCTGCGAGATATAGAGTCTAGCGGTGGTTGGCCACATATTTATCGGATTGGCTTGCAAGAACTATTTCAAAATCTGGATGAATCAATCACCAATCAACAGTCCCCAACCAACAATTAAGGGTTATTTGCCCCAGCCAAAGAAGCCACCTTTCTTTTCCTCTTTTTTGGGTGCAGACTTAGATCCCTGTTGAGCGGGACTACTAACTTGGTTGACATACTTCAAGGCAGTAGGCTCTTTGGGGTCAAGCTTGAGGGCTTTTTGAAAGCTGTTTTTTGCCATGACCGCTATTCCTTGGTTCATCTGCACTAAGCCAATCAAGGCATGAATTTTGGCATTATTTGGATCTAATTTTTCGCCAGCTCTTAACTCTTTGAGCGCTTCTACCCACTGTTTTTTGTCGATCATTAACTGGGCAAACTGAATATTTCGTAGGGCGGGGGATGCAGGCTTAGCTGTTGTGCCAATTGTGTTATCGCCTGAGTCTTTGGGCTTGGCGGACATTGGGATGATGTCGTCCTGCATGATCAAGTAGATCAAGTTGAGTTCGCTGAGATCATTGGTGCGATCGAGTAATTTGTCTAGAGATTGGTATTGCAACTCTGTAATTTCGTTAAAAAATTTGGTGTAGTTGGTCACATGGGGAAATTTCTGAAGTTTTTTGGCAACATCTGACTGCGGCTCAAATTGGAATTGCTTTTGTTTGAGGGTCTGAGCAAATAGGCGCAAGGTGGCGAAATATTCACTCCGATCTCGATCGCTGTTTAAAAGTTGATAGGCGGGATTAACCATTTTCGCCAAGAAATTTTTGGCAAACTCTGTCTGATCGGCACTGCGTCCAGGTAGATCGGGATGCAAGATTTTGGCAAGTTTGAGGTATTTTTTGCGAATTTGGGTGGCATCGGCAGTCAAAGGCAATCCTAGAACTGCGTAATGGTCGTTAAGCTTATGGCTGGCAATACCACGGCTGATTGTAAAGACTTTTGGTTGTTGTCCCACAGCTTCCATCTCCTAAGAATTGACTCTAGTTTACCCTCTTGCTTCATCTGAATTAAGGCTTGATTAACTGCTTTTTTGAGTGTTTCATCGTCTTTATTCACGATCGCGACCAAGCTAATCGGCAGTAGCGGTTCACCCACTACAGTGAGGTTGGAATTCCGCCGTACTTGCCAAATTGCTACAGGCTCATCCAATAGCATGGCATCGAGCTGTCGATCTCGTAGTTGGGCGAACATGCGCTCAATATCGCGAGAGGAAAACAGGCGGATCGCATTCCCACGATTACTGTTATATGTTTCCAGAACTGCTGCGCCACCACTGTTAGCTACAACACCAACTCGTTTACCAATTAAATCTCGCAAGGTAGAAATTTTAGAATCTTTATTTGTAAGAATTCGCTGGGAATTGAGGTAGTAGGGTACTGTTTCGGCAAATTTTGGCTTATTCGTACCAGTGGTTAAACTGCCGCGCTCACGGATGCTGAGAATAAGATCGATCTGACGGGATTCTAAACTGGCGGGTTGACCTGCCCAAGGAGTATTGATTGGCTTTGCCTCTAGCTTCAGACGACGACTAATTTCTTTGATCAGATCCCATTCAAACCCATCGTAATATTGAGTTTTGGGATTCCAGTAGAGGTATGGCCCACCGATCGAAGCGTCAATACCATAGCGAATATGCCCGCGCCTTACAACTGTCGATAAGCTGCTATCTGTTTGAGCATGGACAGGTTCTAGTCCCGATTCGATCGAACCAAAACACAGTCCTAATAGTAAGATACCGATTAAATTAAGTTTTAATTTCATTGATCTATATTTTGAGTTTGCTAGCCAACACTCTAGTTTAGGCGATCGATATCATTTAACTTCTAGACGGGAAGTCCCGCGCTGTACCTGTCCCAAAGTCAGCGTCGGGATGAACCGCGAAAAGTGTAGAATGGAACGACAATAAACTGTTTACAAGGTTTTTCCACCCCTCCTTATTGTGTGTCGAGAAAAATATCACCCTCGAAATTGTAACGGTGACGCGCCAACGCAAGGAAGAAAGGAAAGCTCAAAACAATATTCATAAAGTCGGCGGGAGGTCTATCTCGTGGACTATAAACAAATTGCCTGCGGACGGGTTCTGAACGGGGATTGTAAGTCTCTTGCAATCTAGGAAAGACCGAAAGATGTAGGAACTTCTCAAAGTGCGGTACTCCTTCAATGGTGGGACATGAGCCGAGAAGCCTGCGTTGTAACCGATAGGGTCAACGTCGGGAGTATGTCACCTGGTAACATATTGCATTCTCTGGACTTTGAATATGTCACAACAGAATCTTGGTAATCGCCCTCTACTCCCTTTCTTGAGAAAAACTTACGCATCGATCGATCCTTTTGTCTGGATCCATGTCGCCCTACTTGCGGCTGTACCACTGACTCTAGTGCTGTCTATGATTGGTCTGGCAGTTGGCGATCCTGTATTTCCAGGCTGGCTAGAGACTTTGCTGCTGGGGCTGCCACCGATTGGTTTAACTGTGTGGTTGCAGTGGCAGAAACCGCTATCGCTATTCAGTCTATGGGTCGTGCATAAACCGAGCGAGTCTCTGAATGAAGATCAGAGGCGAATTTTAACCATACTCAAAAGCTATGTAACTGGCTGGGTTGCCGTGGTTGCAGGTGTGTTTATCTACGTGATTTTTCGGCAAATGTTCATCACTGCGCCCCTCGCCGCAGGAATTATCCCTTTCCCTTCAATCTTGCGATTGGTGGGTGTGTTGTGGTCGGTAGTATTTTTGTTAATTAGTAGCCTGCTGTGGCAAACAGGTGTAGCAGCATTGAGAATTTTGCTGGTGTCTGAAACCGAATTTGCTAACACCGTTCCTTATGAAATCGATCGAATCAAGGCTGGGTTTACGATTTTAGGGAATCGATCGACCAAGTTACTAGAATTCACTGCACCAAAAACTACTGCCAAAACATCTCTCAAAACTTCTCCCAAAACTGCACGAAAAGCGGCTCCATCTGCCCCAGTAAGTTCGCCAGATCCAGATTCGATCGAGTCCATTCCTGAACCTATTTCTGAGCTTATTCCTGAACCTATTAGCGATCTCGCCCAAAATCCACCCCTAGAAAAATCTGAAGAACCTTCGTCAGAATTACTCGAAGAGTTCCAAGAACAGCTTGACAAGACGATTATGCTAATGCCAGAGCTAATTGAAGAAGTAGAAGAATTTTCGGTGGATCTAACTCCAGAATCTGAACCGAATTTGGAGTCGATCGAAAATTTAGAAGTAGCCCAGTCAGAATTAGCCGAGGTTTCGATCGAAACTCCTACCGATCTTTCCAGTGAAGTTGATTCTAATCAAGAAAATACTGCTTCTGATGCCGATTAACGTAAAATTAAGCCAATTAGAAAAAGTCTGAAATCGCGATGAAGCCATATTTAGCGGCGGCTGTGCAAATGACTAGTTTGCCAGACGTGCAGCACAACTTATCCCAAGCCGAAGATCTAATTCAATTAGCAGCCAATCGTGGGGCTGAATTAGTCTGCTTACCAGAGAATTTTTCCTTCCTCGGCGATGAAGAGGCAAAAGTAAAGCAAGCCCAAGAGATCGCTACTGCCAGCCAAGATTTTTTGGTATTAATGGCGCGGCGTTACCACGTTACGCTTTTAGGGGGAGGGTTTCCAGTACCAGCGTTGGGGGATACCACTGGCAAAATGTTTAATACTGCCTTATTAGTTAGCCCAGAAGGTGAAGAGCTGGCCAGATATCGCAAAATGCATTTATTTGATGTCAATCTTCCCGACGGTAATACCTACCAAGAATCCCAGACAATCGTTGCAGGCGCAGAACCACCACCTGTGTTCTATTCCGATCGA
>JARCMB010000211.1 GCA_030248825.1 Pseudanabaenaceae cyanobacterium MP8IB2.15
CGCTCAGATTCACTTAGTTATCAGCATCAAGGCTGGCAACACCCGACATCGGTCTGTAAGTGTAGTTATGAGGACGAGAGACCTTCTGAATATCATCTTTGATCGTTTCGAGATCGACATAGCGATCGGCAACATTAATCAGATGATCGCTGGTCATCGATCGCAAACTCACAACTTCAACTCTGACTCCTCGATAGCTTGCGGCATCAACTGCATAAGCAAGATCGCCATCGCCACTAACTAGAATCGCCGTGTCATAAGAACCCGCGAGAGCCATCATATCAACCGCGATTTCAACATCAAGGTTGGCTTTTTTAGAGCCATCAGGAAGTTGAATCAATTCCTTAGAAATTACACGGTAACCGTTACGGCGCATCCATAACAAGAAACCTTGTTGCTTTTCGTTGGTACGATCGACACCCGTATAGAAAAAAGCTCTGAGTAGTCTGGAGCCTTCGGTGAGGCGGCATAGAAGTTTGGTGTAGTCAACTTCAATCCCAAGTTGAAGGGCGGCATAAAAAAGATTGGAGCCATCAATAAAGATCGCAACTCTCCCCCGATTCTCCATCACTTGTTCTGGTGTAAACGCAGAATCATTATCGAAATTTAACATTTTTTTCCTAAATAGAGTTGTTATAAGATTAGTTGGATAAAAATAATGAAATGTGAGGAATAATACCTATTAAACCAATTTTTCGGCGATTAAAGCTCTAAAAAATTGTTAAGAATCCACTCTCACATGACTTTATATACGTTTATTACCAATTGACCTCAATAAATAAGCACAAGATTTAATTACAAATAAGTACGGGTATTCTGATTATCTAGATCTTACTACACTTCACTAAGTATATATGCTTATTCTGAGAATGATGTCTAATTTGGTAGCTACTTTTTGTAATTTGTTTGTAATTGAGTGGATTTAATCTAGATCTACTTAATAACCGATGTAACTTCAAGACGCTGAAATATTGGATTTGGTTGCGGTAAAGGTTGACCTTCGATCAGTATTCCCCATTTTGCCTGTTCCCAATCAGGTGGAGAAGATTCCAGAAACTCTAGCCCTAGTTGGCTATAAACCAATGCACTCAGTCGTGGAGTGATCGGCGATAACAGGTATGCGGCAATTCGTGCGGCTTCGAGCACTGTATAAAGTGATTCGTCGATCGAATCTTGCTCACCCGATTTAAATAGTTTCCATGGCGCGACATCATCGATCAGTTTGTTGCAACTCCAAACTAGGTTGAGGATTTCTTCGCAAACTTGACGAAATGCTAAGTTACTGTACGCTGTCGCGACTCGATCGCCTAAGCCTCTTGCAGAATCGATCACTGGGTCTGTAAGGCTGGCTAATTTGCCCGAACCAGATGACGGCACCACATGATTGCAGTACTTATGCACCATCCCCAGACTGCGATTGAGTAAATTTCCTAGGCTATTGGCTAAATCGGCGTTGACGATCGATACAAATCTTTCTTCATTAAAATCACCATCACGCCCAAACTCGATCTCTCTCAGAAAGTAGTAGCGCACGGCATCAGCCCCATACCGACCAACTAAGTCAAAGGGATCGATCACATTTCCTAAGGTCTTACCCATTTTGATCCCATCTTTGGTGAGTAAGCCATGTCCAAACACGCACTTGGTAATTTCTAATTGCGCCGACATCAGCATCGCTGGCCAATAAACGGCATGAAAGCGCAGAATATCTTTACCAATCAAATGCAGTTGGATCGGATACCAATGTTTAAGCGCGTTTTCTAGAGTCGGCTCGTCGTCAGGATCGAGCAGGGCGGTAATATAGCCAAGCAAAGCATCGAACCAGACATATAGCGTGTGATTTGGATCGATCGGGACGGGAAAACCGCATTCTAGGTTAATTCTGGAAATCGAAAAGTCGTTTAACCCCTGCGCCACAAACCCCAATACCTCATTGCGTCTGGTTTCTGGTTGGATAAAATCAGGTCGATCGACGTAAAGTTGTTCTAAGCGGGCTTGATACTTTGATAGTCGGAAAAAATAATTTGCTTCATCTCGCCACTCACACGCAGTGGCAGTATGGATCGGGCAGTGGTGATCTGCGAGTAATTCTCTTTCCTCTTTAAATTCTTCACAAGCAACACAATATAGCCCCTGTTGCTGGCTGAGGTAAATATCACCTGCATCGTAAACTCTTTGAAAAAACTCATTCACGATCGATTGATGTCGTGGATCGCTAGTCCGAGAGAAGCGGTCATAGCTGATGTTAAGTTGCTGCCAGAGATCTTTGAACTGAGGCACTATTCGATCGCAATGCTCTTGAGCCGTTCGATTTAATTTTTCGGCGGTGCGCTGGATTTTTAGACCATGTTCATCCGTGCCAGTAATAAACAGCGTGGGATTTCCTCTCATGCGGTAAAAACGTGCCAGAGCATCAGCAGCAATCGTGGGGTAGGCACTACCAATATGAGGAATATCGTTGGCGTAGTAGAGTGGCGTAGTTAAAGCCACATGTTCAAGATTCATAAAACAGGATTAAAAAATCAATATTTAGGCAAATTTTGTCGCCTTTTGATCTCTTAACTTAACACAGGTCAGATGTTAAGAGAGTTTAACCAACTAATCGATCGATCTATCTGAATCGTTAGATTTGAGATTTTGAGTATTTTAACCTGTTTTAATCTATTGAGTCGATCGCAACA
>JARCMB010000212.1 GCA_030248825.1 Pseudanabaenaceae cyanobacterium MP8IB2.15
ACACCCGTACGATACACAACGCTATAAGCGACGATTTTACCGTGAGGTGTATTCAGTTCGATTCGTAATGGGTTGACGTGGTTAAAGTCTCCAGCCAGACATTGCCGAACGGTGTAGATCTCGTTCTCGCTCAACAAACAACTCAAAGGTTGGTTCAAATATTTCTCAGGTTTCAGCCCCAGCCATTCGTAGGTATTCTCACTGACTTGGACGATTGTTAAGGCGGGTTCATGAAGCGCAAACAAAACACCGTGAGGTTGAATGTATCCTGAAATATGGATCGGTTCTCGATCGCAGTTAGTGGCATCGACACGATCGTTTGGGCTAAGCAAAGCGAGGGATTCAATGTACGGCTGAGTCATAGCTATAAGGAAAAGTTATAGCTATTGTAACGTGCTGCAAATCAAAGGAAGTATTCCGATCGGTAGATAGTTTTTCGATCGGTTCGATCGACTCAACAATCATCTTCTCAAGTTTGTGATTAGTCGATCGCTCTGTTTTGTTGCTATGAGGTGCGATCTGTCTGTGGCTGTGGTGATAGGCGATCGGTCGCTGATATTAAGGTCGAAAATAGTACAATGACTGAGAAGCAATTTTTGATAAAATGCCATGCTCCAAACCTTAGATGCGCTGTTCGATGGCGAAACCCTTATTCCTGAGACACCTTTGAATTTTGCAAACTGCCAAATCTTTAAAATTGCAAGGCAATCCAGACTGGTCAGAAAACATAGACCAATATCTGTACGGAGAAAGTAATTCAGAAAATGCATGAAGTTTTTTTGGATACATCCTTTGAGATCGCCTTATCTGCAACCACCGATCAAAACCATGCTATAGCAGTTAATCTTGCCGAACAGATAGAACTTCAAAATCTCTATCTCGTTACCAAGCTCACTATATTGGCAAATTCTAGCCTTAATTTAAATTTTTTCTAAGGCGGCTGGAACCAAAAAGTAGAATGTGGTTCCATGCCCTAAGGTTGATTCGATCCATATCTTCCCACCATGTCGATCTACGATTTTTTTAACGATCATCAGCCCTGCTCCAGTGCCGCCGCCATACTCGTCGCGGGCATGCAACCGCTTAAAAATCTGAAACACCACATCAAAATGAGATCGATCGATGCCGATGCCATTGTCGCGGACATAAATAATTTGGGAACCCGATTGAATGTCAAGTTGGGGACGTTCTCGTCGCAGCTCCTGAGCGGTCTCCGAGTCCAGACAGCCAATTTCGATTTTTTTGAACGGATTCTCGTTATATTTGATCGCATTACTGACCAAATTTGTGAGTAGTTCACTGATTTGAGAGCGATCGCCAACAATTGTCGGTAGGGGATTTATGATGATATCCAAACTATCACCTGAAGTGATTTTGAATAGATCGCGCACTTCTTGGGCTAGGACATTTAGATCGATCGGAAGATTGGCAAGTTCGGAACGTCCCAACTGCGAATAATGCAGCAACGAGTCGATTAAAAGTTCCATGCGGCGCGTGAGGTGGGTGAGCGTTTGGAGTTTGGATACGCCCTTGGCATCGAGAATTTCGCCATAGTCTTCCATTAAAAAACTGGAATAGTTATGAATCCCGCGTAGTGGTTCCTTGAGATCGTGGGATGCAACATAGGCAAAGGAGTCCAGATCGATATTGCTGCGTTCTAACTCGATATTTAGTTTGGAAAGTTCGGCGGCATGACGTAATGCCACGTGAATAATCGCATTGCGAAGTTCTAGAGCAGCTTCGTATTCGCAAAGTTTCCACGGTAAGGCTGTATATCGCACATTTTCCTGCCACGCGGCAAAAGATTGGCGCGGAGAAGGTCGCACTTCGTCATTATCATCAACCATTTCTGGCTGATTGGGATTGCCGCACCAAGTTACGGTCTGACTCACTTCGGGGCGGAACCACAGGATATAAAAATTTTCAGTGCTGGCGATTGCCATTGCGAGGAGACCACTGGCAACATCGCAGTAAGATTCGGCATCTGGGTAATCTTTGGCTAAACAGATGCTCTGCACGATGTCATCAGTTTGCAAACGGGAAATCAGATTGGCAATCAGGGGCTTGAGCACATCTTGACTGGGAGTCTTACCTAAAACCACAAACTCGTCTTTAAAAGAGATAGCCGCGCCAGTTGCTCCGACTAAATTCAATAAATCCGTAGGAGATTGAGTTAAGGCAGTTAAAACATTGGATTGTTGGGAGATAGACTTAAAAAATGATGTTTTGAGGGTATTGAGTTCGATCTGATAGTCTCGATCTTCAAGTTCCTCTTTGGCATTTATTTCAAATGCGGCCATTTGACCGAAAAATTCGCATACGGTGCGCTGAAAGTAAGGGATCAGTTTTGGTTCGCTATGATGGCAGGCAATCAGTCCCCATAATTGTCGATCGCGCATTAACGAAATCGTCATTGACGCTCGCACTCCCATATTTTGCATGTACTCAACATGACATGGGGAAACGCTTCGCAATGCCGACCAACTCAAGTCTAGGGGAGCCTGAGTGATGGGATTGAGTTTTGGAACAAGCGCAACAGGAGTATATTTGATATCTGGTAGGAAGCGTAGGTGATTTAGGGTGAGGAGATGTCGGACTTGCGTCGTGAGATCGGATGCGGGATAGTGCAATCCCAAATAAGGCACTAGGTCGGGGCGAACAGCTTCGGCAATTACTTCTCCATCTCCCGATGGACTGAAGCGATAGATCATTACCCGATCGAATCCATTAATGTGACGGACGTTGGTGACTAATTGGGTGCATAGCTCATCAAAGTTTTTCGCTTTTTGCAAGGCTTCAATTGGGGCTTTGATCTGTCGGTAAAAATCGAAATAGGTCAGATCGTCTCGTTCGGATAGATTGGCTTGATCGGGTGTGCGTTGTCCAAATTCGATCTCTAGGATCGCTATGACACCCGTACGATACACAACGCTATAAGCGACGATTTTACCGTGAGGTGTATTCAGTTCGAGTCGTAATGGGTTGACGTGGTTAAAGTCTCCAGCCAGACATTGCCGAACGGTGTAGATCTCATTCTCGCTCAACAAACAACTCAAAGGTTGGTTCAAATATTCCTCAGGTTTCAGCCCCAGCCATTCGTAGGTATTCTCACTGACTTGGACGATTGTTAAGGCGGGTTCATGCAGCGCGAACAAAATACCGTGGGGTTGAATATATCCTGTAGTATGGATCGGTTCGAGATCGTAGTCAGTCACATCAACACGATCGCTTGGGCCAAGCAAAGTGAGGGATTCAACATACGGCTGAGTCATAAGTATAAGGAAAAGTTATAGATACTATAACGTGCTGCAAATCAAAGGAAGTATTCCGATCGG
>JARCMB010000213.1 GCA_030248825.1 Pseudanabaenaceae cyanobacterium MP8IB2.15
GTGACCTTTAACTTCGCCAGTTTCAGCTTGAGCTTTGTGGATGGCTTCTGCGACGAACAAGAAGCGATCGCGCCAACGTTGGAATGGCTGAGAGTTAATGTTTTCGTCATCTTTGGTGAAATCTAGACCGCCGCGCAAGATTTCGTAGACAGCACGACCGTAGTTTTTCGCCGACAGACCGAGTTTAGGCTTGACTGTGCAACCGAGTAGAGGACGACCGTACTTGTTGAGTTTGTCGCGCTCGACCACGATGCCATGAGGAGGCCCTTGGAAGGTCTTCAGATAAGCAACAGGGATTCTCAAATCTTCAAGACGCAATGCTTTGAGAGCTTTGAAGCCAAATACGTTACCCACGATCGAGGTAAACATGTTGGTGACAGAACCTTCTTCAAACAGGTCTAAAGGATAGGCAATGTAACAGATGTATTGGTTATCTTCACCTTGAACTGGCTCGATGTCGTAGCAACGACCTTTGTATCGATCGAGGTCGGTCAGCAAATCTGTCCACACAGTTGTCCAGGTTCCAGTCGAAGATTCGGCAGCTACGGCAGCACCTGCTTCTTCGATCGGTACACCAGGCTGAGGTGTAACCCGAAAAGCTGCCAAAATATCGGTATCTTTGGGCGTATAGTCGGGTGTGTAGTATGTTAATTTGTAATCCTTAACGCCAGCCTTGAAGCCTGCTTTGGACTGCGTTTGAGTTTGCGAGTAAGACATTCTAATCTCCTTATTGGTTATATGAACTAGCTTCGGGTGAAATTACTCTAGTAACATCACTTTGAGCTTCGCGTGGCATCAGAGATATTTTCGATATCTGCTAGATATTCCGAGCGCGTAACGAGGTCAGTTCTCAGCCCCGACAACACTAGGTTTTTTTGAACCCCACACTTTCCGCAGGTTTTTTGTATTTAGCTTTACACTCAACCCTGCCGAATCATCAACTTTCATTTACATTGCTTATAGTATGACCATGAGTAAATCTACTTAAGCAAATTTACTCAAAAGCTTCTAAAGCAAAGCCAGAAAAGATTTAGAGCCTTAATTTCTGATTCTTGACTCTATCTCTGTACTAGTAAAACAGTTATGGATCATCCTATCAAGAAGTTGCTACGGTTGATGTTAGCAATATGTGTAGATTTATATAGGTAAAACTTATATTTCGCTCATTGACTGGTTAACAAGGTTCACATTTGCCCTTCTTCGAGCTGATAGAAGATCTATTTGCTAGGATTAGTCATATTGTTACCACATAAATTCACATGGGGATACTGACTGGTCTGTTCAAGCGAGTTAAACGGAAGCAATCTCAAAATATTTCGCCACCCGTAGTTAATCAATCCCCTACACCTCTATCACCCGTAATTAATCAATCCTCTTCTTCATCACAACCCGATCCCAACGCTCAACTGATGCAACTAGAAGCACGGATGAATCAAGAAATGATTCAAAGTCAACCCCTTCAGTTAAAAACCCTGCCTAAGCCTAGACAAAATTGGACAGGAAAGCTTTTTTGGCCAGCTATTTTAATCGGGATTCCAGTCGGGGCGGTATACATCGTAAATCTCCCCTATCCTGTGATTCGTCGTCCTGTGGCAAAGGTCGCACCAATTTTATTACTGCCCAGCCAGATTAATATCGATAGCAATTTTAAGCAGTCGATGAGTTTGTTCCAGCAAGCCGAACAATTGATTGAAAGACCTACTAGTGCTGCGGACATTGATTTAGGGCAGCAAAAACTTAAGGAAGCCAAAGAAAGTTTAAATGCCATTCCGTTAAATTCTGGCGATGAATGGTCGGGGTATAACTATGGTTGGTACAACTGGCAATTTTCTTGGGGAGGATTCCAGCAACTGCGCGGTCGAGTCGGTCAGCTAGAAGCTAAAGTTTTTCAGGAAAAGAACTCTCAAGCTCTGTTTGTGGATGCCGAACTGGCATTGAATACTGCTAAAACACAGTATCAAAAAGCGGCTACACCAACTGACAAGCGGGTAGCGATCGCCTCATGGCAACTCGCGATCGATAAGTTAGAGGAAATTCCTGCTGTCACCTTAGCGGGAAGAAGCGCACAACAGAAACTGGTTAATTATCAACGTGAATTTAAACAAGAAGTAGGGCTAGCAGCAGGCAACGAGAAAGTAACTACCCTGATCGTTTCGGCTCAACAATTTTCGCGCCAAGCCGCTCAAACGGGACAAAATCCACCCCATAAATCTGAAAAATGGCAAGAGATTGAAAAGTTGTGGCAAATGGCGATCGACGACCTGAGCCAAATTCCATCCCAAGATTTGGAAGGTTACGCCAAGGCACGGAAACTGATGGCAGAGTATTCAGCGAATTTGGGCGAGATCAGGGTTAGGCGAAAGGCTGAAGAAGATTCGGTAAATTCTTTTGAAAGTGCTCAAAATTCGATCGAAAGATTACTCGCAAGTACGCCAACTGACGCAAAATCTCTAGAACGTAATCGGACAATCTCCCAACTTCAAAACATTATTAATGATTTGGACAAGGTTCAAAATGGTACGACCGTTTATCTAAAAGCTCAGAAATTAAAGCTGCAAGGACAAAATAAATTAAAGCAACTGCAACCCAATTAACGGAAAGGGTCTATCGCTAGACCCATAAACTAATCTTTTCAGAGAATATAAAGCATCAAGAATAGAACAATCCAGATCACATCGACAAAGTGCCAATAGATAGAAGCTGCCTCGATCCCAAAGTGTTTACCACCCAGAAATGCGCCAGGTTTGAATGACTTAATTCCCATAATCGCAATCAAGGTTAAGCCCACAAAAACGTGGAAACCGTGAAACCCAGTTAACACATAAAACGTACTGGCAAACAGGCTGCTGGTGAGACCAAATTCCAGATGCATATACTCATAGACCTGACCTGCCAAGAAAGTCGCACCCATCAGAAAGGTTGCGAGAAACCACCAGCGCACCGCCTTGATGTCATCTTTTTTGATTGCATGATCGGCTTGATGGATCACAAAGCTACTTGAAACCAGAATAACTGTGTTAATTGCAGGCAAAAGCGTCTCTAACTTTGGCGTACCTTCAGGTGGCCAAGCGGGTGCTACAGCTCTAAACGTCAGGTAGGCTGCAAACAATCCCATAAACAGCATTCCTTCCGAACCAAGGAATACGAGCAAGCCAAACACCCGCAAATCGGGATGTTCGCTGTGATGTTCGGCAGTATGAGCGATAGTGGCATCGTCTGAGTGTTCAAGCTCAACTACATTAGCTGAATCGATCGTCGAACCTTGCATGATTGTTTGGGGTAAGTGAATAAATGATTAATTTCTAGTCGATTGTGCCTGTAAACATCGACTCTTCCTCAAACTCATCCATAGGAACGCCGTAGTCATAAGGTCCCGTCGCTAAGACAGGTTCGCCAATCCAATTGTGGGGATGCGGCGGTGAACTCGTTGTCCATTCTAGAGTTAAAGCATTCCAAGGATTATCCACAGCTTTTGGCCCATAGAACCAACTCCAAGCGGCATTGAATAAGAAGGGGAACGTAGAAATAGCCAGAATGAAAGCACCGATCGAACAAATCACATTAATGTTGGCAAACTGCGGATCGTATTGGGCAACTCGGCGAGGCATACCCTGCAAACCAAGCAAGTGCATCGGTAAGAAACACAGGTTAAACCCAACAAAAGTTAGGACAAAATGCACCTTGCCCCAAAACTCATTCAGCATCCGTCCCACCATCTTGGGGAACCAGTGATAAAAGCCTGCGTAGATGCCAAATACACTACCGCCAAACAGCACATAGTGGAAATGGGCAACAATAAAGTAAGTATCGTGTAAGTGGATGTCTACAGGAACGGAGCCAAGCATAACGCCGCTTAAGCCACCAACTACAAACATCGAGACAAAGCCGATCGCAAACAATAACGGACTTTCTAGGCGCAGTTTACCGCCCCAAAGTGTTGCCAGCCAGCTAAATACTTTGATCCCAGTCGGTACGGCTACAAGCAGCGTTGCAATCATAAAGAAGATCCGCAACCAGTCAGGTGTGCCACTGGTAAACATGTGGTGGGCCCATACGACCAGACCCAAAATGCAGATAAATACGCTGGAAAATGCGATCGCCTTGTAACCAAAAATCGGCTTACGCGAGTGTACGGGTAAAATCTCAGAGATGATACCAAATACAGGCAAGATCATCACATACACAGCAGGATGTGAGTAAAACCAGAACAAATGCTGATAAACCACAGGATCGCCGCCACCAGTCGGGTTAAAGAAATTCGTCCCCGCCAACAGGTCAAATCCTAAGAGAATCATCGCGCCAGCCAAGACTGGTGTGGCAATTAGAACCAGCCCCGAAGCCGATAAAATCGCCCAGCAAAATAGCGGCATACTAAAAAAGTCCATGCCTGGCATCCGCATCGAGAAAATTGTGACGACAAAATTAACTGCCGCCAAAATCGATGAAGTTCCCAGCAAAATGATGCTAAAAATCCAAATTGCCTGACCAACATGCTGATCGGTCAAGATGCTCAATGGCGGATAAGCTGTCCAGCCAGTCGAAGGTGCACCAAAAAAGAAACTACTGAGTAAAAGCGCACCTGCGGGTGGAATTATCCAAAAGGCGACCGCATTTAGTTTGGGAAAAGCCATATCCCTTGCCCCAATCATCAGAGGCACAAGGTAATTACCAAATCCACCTGTGACCGCAGGCACAATCCATAAAAAGATCATCACCGTGGCATGGACAGTAAACAAACCGTTGTAGAGATCTGATGAAACTAGGTCTGTATCGGGTGTAGCGAGTTCGGCTCTAATTACCGAAGCCATTAGCCCACCCAGCAGATAAAACCCAAAGGTCGTGACCAAATACTGAATCCCAATCACCTTATGATCGGTACTGAAACTAAAGTATTCCCGCCAATGCGTTGTGTCTGAAGACGGTTCAGGTGGTTGTGTCGCTGAAATCCTTTCAATTACTTGAGTCATAAATTTGTCGATCGATTAGCGTTATCTCGCAAGTAAATAAAAATATTCAAAATCTTAATTGGTTGAAGTGGCTGAAGTTAAGTAACTCGCCATCTCATGCATATGATGATGATTCATTCGATCGATATGGTCGTGGATCTCAGTAGGCAGATCTTTGTCAATCCTCATGGCTTGAGCCTGTTCGGTCAGAAACTCTCGATCGCTCATTTGAGTTGGGTCTTTAAGCACTTGTCTAAAGGCGAGCGTCTGAGGTGAATTACTTGCAACTTCTGCTTCTTCTTTCAGCCAAGAATCGTATTCAGTTGGAGTTTGCACCGTGATTGTGGTTCTCATGCCACCGTGGTAACCACCGCATAGTTCAGCACAGATGATCGGATATTCACCCAGCTTGTTCGGCGTGAACTCCATGTTGGTCGTAATCCCTGGGATCGTATCTTGCTTGAGGCGGAACTGGGGCACCCAAAAAGCATGGTTTACGTCTTGCGCGTTCAAATTAAGTTTAACTTTGCGTCCCACAGGTACATGCATCTCTGAAGTCACAATTTCAGTGCCAGGGTAAGTAAAGATCCAGGCATATCGCATTGCACTTACATCGATTACTAGTGGCAAAGAGCTATCTGCGACCAACTGACCTGATGGAGCCTGTTGAGAGTCAATTTCAGGCTGGCTTGGTAAAGTATCTGCCATTGCTGCTGGCATTGCTAGGTTAGCGATTTGCTCCGCACTAATCGGGGAGTGATGATGCGCCATTGGCATCGACATAAAGTCTGTACCCTTCATTGACGTGTAGACATCAAAGCTGTAGATACCGACCCACATCACCAGAATGGTCGGGATCGCAGTCCAGACTATTTCTAAGACAAAATTATCATGCAGGGCAATCCCATCTGTATCATCACCTTTGCGGCGACGAAAACGAATCATTGAGTAGATAATGAAGCCCTGAACGAGCAGAAAAATAGCTGTGACGATTGCAATTAAAGCATTAAACAAATTGTCATATAGTACTGCTTCTTCGGCAGCTTGGACAGGCAGTAAACCATGATTTTGGCTGTACCAAAGACTGGCAGCAATGATTAGTGAGAATACTGCTGTAATCTGAATAATTTTTTGGATCTTCATGTTTCCAATTCTAGAGCTTCTGAGCTGAGGAATTCGCACCGATAGAATCTACAAGAAATTTACAATCATAAGGCAAGTTCTTAAAGTAGCCCAGATTGCAAACCTCAATAAATATCTCGTTCAGATTTTATTGGCAAATTCAAGGTACAGAATTGGTCAACCATATATACATCTCTCATTTTTGCCTAAACGATTAAAAGCTAGAACGAAAATTTGTGAAACTTAGCTATTTCTTTGGGATCGTAACCGACTTAGTAGAGATCTCAGCAATAGTGGCTTGCATAAGTTTATTGATGTGACAGATTGGGATAACGTATATTTAATGTATAAACATTAGCGATCTAAAATTATGACTAACCAAAAAATCGCTTTATGGGGTAACTCACTTGGGGTAAGGCTGCCGCAAGCTATAGTTCAGCAGATTGGACTAAAACCAGGAGCAATAATCTCCATATCCACTGAAGGTGACAAGATAATTTTGTCTCCTTCTAAGCCTAAGTACACCCTCAAAGAGTTACTTAAAGGCGCAACTCCTGAGCAGCAGCATGAAGAGATGGATTGGGGCGAACCTCAAGGGGATGAGTTTTGCTAAAAATTAGTGGGTTCGTTCCAGATCGGGGTGACATTATTAAGCTTCAGTTCAATCCGCAGTCAGGCAGTGAACAGGCGGGATATCGTCCCGCGATTGTAATTTCTCCATCTGAATACAACCAAATTTCAAAGCTAATTGTGGTGTGCCCGATTACCAGCCGAAAAAAGGGATGGCCATTTGAAGTAGAGCTAGCCTCTCAAATGCAGACTAAGGGAGTCGTATTAGTGGATCAGGTTAAATCGATCGATTGCCAAAGCAGAGGCGCTGTCTTTGTCGAAAAAGCACCTTTTGAAGTGGTTGATGAAGTTTTAGCTCGACTAGAAGCTCTGACAGCTTGAATATAGGCAGATTGAAACTTCTGCCCAGAGATTTTCACGTCAACGCATTAGCATTTGCATAAACAACGAGCCAGCCGTCATAAAGATATCGCTGAAGAAATTCCCACCATCGCCGCCGCCATTATTGCTAGGCGGAGTTTGTAAAGCCTTGGTGAGATCTTGGGCGACCTTGACACCTTCGGGGTGATTAATCTCGGTGAAGTATTTTTCTGATAATTTGGAATCCTCGATCGAACCAACTCGATCGCCTAATTGCTGACGAGAGATTGCACGCGCCATGTACGAAAAAGGAAACTTCGGATCGAGCGCCAGAGACTGATTAAACAATTCGATCGCGCCTTTATGATTGTTTCTTCTTGCTTCTTCGATTCCCCAAGCGTAAAAGTCACTCGGCTTACCTGCGGTAGCGGGAATACCTACAGCTCCACGCATATAAGCATTATCTAAAATCGCATCTTGCAAATCAGCGTTCTGTAAATAGGCATTGCGGAGATCGGCTCCAGTCAGGTTCGCTTTAATTAAGATCGCGCCAGACAAGTCTGAACCATTCAGATCGACCCCACTCAGATTTGCGCCAGTAAAATCCGCCCCATTCAAGTTTGCGCCCAACAGAGATGCGCCGCGTAAGTTAGCATTTTTGAGATTGGCATTACTGAGATTCGCCCGACTGAGGTTGGCTCCGCTCAGATTCGCCCCAGTCAGATCTGCGCCTGAAAGGTCTGAAAAGACTAGCCCAGATCCTTTGAGATCGCATTTTTGACAGACTTTCGTTGAAAGCAACTGATTGAGATGCTCAAGTTTTTCAGCTTTGACAGCATCAGCACAGACGATCGAAATCACCAGTGGTAAAGTCGCGAGAATTCTAGTTTTCATATTTTTGGCAAGACTCACATTATGGCTGTCAATTTAGCAGAGTCAGCCCCAAAATAGTGATCTTTCCTGAAGAAACTTGTATGAGCAAAACTCGTCTACGAGCTGCAAATATCCAAAAAATCACGATCGAATCCATCCAGATTCGATCGTGAAAAATTTACTTTTGGGTAAAGGTAAAACCTTATCTCTATTTGCTGGATCGATTCGATCGATTCGATCGTGGTGTTCTATCCTTGCCATTTTGGTGAGCGGTAACTAGTGGTTCAGCAGGTTTGCCAGGCCGATCGGCAGAAGGATTCACAGGCTCAAGTAATTCATTCGATGTCTGATCGGTAATGTGGCTTGGGGGTTGGCTGGTAAAGGATTCACTGACAGCATCGCTCACAGATTCGCTATTGGACGTGCTAGATAACTTACTAGTAGCTTCAGTTGGTTCGGCTGTAGAGGTATTATCTGACTCTTGTTCAGCCCCAGATGTTCGATCGGAGATATTACTAGGGGGTTGGCTGGTGAAGGATTCAGTGACAGCATCGCTCACAGATTCACCACTGGACTTGCTAGATAACTTGCTAATAGCTTCAGTCGGTTTGTCTGTAGAGGTATTATCTGACTCTTGCTCAGTTTGTAGGGCTTTAAGTGGTTGTCCTTTGATTGAGTCAACCAAAAAACCAAATTTGCGGCGAAGATCTCCAGTGTGCCCTTGCTCTACGATTTGTAGCGCACCTTGAGTCAGAATTGATTGGATTTTTTCTGAAACTAATGCCGCAAACCGTTCTACTTGCTCCGATCCAAACTCTTCTCCTTTTAAATCGGTCTTGATTGCAATATCTGTGTCAACTTTCTTCACAAAAAGCGGAACAACAAACATCAGTTCTCTGTTTCTGAAGCCGAAAGACTTTCTCGATTTGAGAATCAGTCTTAAACCGAAATACCAGAAATCATCAACCATATAGGCGACTTTTTCGAGGATGTCTTTATTCGATCGAGATAGATCGATTCTTCTACCCTTGGGCAGTTCAGTATGATCGACAGGGGAAGTTAAATAAATGTACTCGATATCATCTTCGTCCCACTCCAAAGCTTGAGCTAGATTGCGAACGAACTTATCAGCAAGGATGAGACCGTCTTGAGCGTCTTGTTCGTGTTGTTGCAATCGATCGACTAATATCTGGTGCAATTCTTGATACTTTGGCATCGAAGCCTCCTGACTGAAAGATTATGAGCCAATTGTATCGCTTCTAATCAAAATAGAACCATAAGATACAGATTTTTTTGTCAGGAAATGCAGATGAACTTAATATTCGATCGAAGCAGAATTTTACAGCCCTACCGATAACGCTTAAAATAGTCTAAAAAATCACGAGCCAGCTTTAACTAGCTTGAAATTAGCTCAAAATTTAGTTCTATAAAAATTTGCTTATGAAACTGGCTTTTATCATCGATCCGATCGACAAGCTCGATCCTACTCACGACAGCAGTGTGGCAATGATGGAGGCTGCCTGCCGTCAGGGACATGAGGTGTTTATTACCGAGATGAGTTCGCTGAGTATTATTGGTGGCAGTGCTTGGGCGTTGTTGCAACCTGTAGTGGTGCATCCAGTCAAACTCGTAGATCGGAAGTGGCAAGCCGAAAGTCCGTGGTATGAGGCGAAATCAGGTAAGTTTCAGACCCTCAACACCATGCAAGTGGTATGGATGCGAACCGATCCACCTGTAACGACTAATTACCTCTACGCCACTTATATCCTTGATTACGTCAATCCTGCTACGACTTTGGTGGTTAATTCTCCGAGGGGAATTCGTGCCGCAAATGAGAAGGTTTACGCCTTGCAATTCGCAGGAGCAATCCCAGAAACAATAGTCTCTAGCGATAAAGCTGTAATTCGGAAATTTGTGATATCGAAGGGCAAAGCTGTGATTAAGCCCCTAGATGGTAAAGGTGGTGAAGGGATTTTATTTGCTGACCAGATCGATCGAAACCTCAATTCCTTAATCGAAATCAGTACCAAGTTTGGCAGCACACCGATTATGGTGCAGACCTATTTACCTGCGGCGCAAGATGGCGATAAGCGGATCGTTTTACTGGATGGTGAACCAATTGGGGCAGTGAATCGGATTCCGAGCAGTGGTGAGTTTCGTGGCAACATGGCGGCAGGTGGCAGTGTGGCAAAAATCGAAATTACGCCGAGAGAACGCGAAATCTGCGCTCAGCTTGCGCCAGTCTTAAAGCGTGACGGCTTATATTTTGTCGGTATTGATGTGATTGGCGGCTTCCTTACCGAAGTCAATGTTACAAGTCCCACAGGGATCAGAGAAATCGATCGATTGAGTGGTGTGAATTTGGGCGATCGAATTATTAGTTGGTTGGTCGATCGAGTCAGGATTTTGAACTAATTTAAACTTGAGTAGGTTAAAAATATGGGTTTTGCTGATTTATCGATCGCGGAAATTGCGGAAGACTATAAGTTAGGTGTCGAGCAGGTTTTAAAGATTTGCGATCGACTCAATATTCGTTACCAAGATGCTGAAACCAAACTTGGTTTAGAAGATGTTAAAGCGATTATTCTTACTGTTCAAAGCGAACTCAAATCATCGTAATATTGCTTTAGTCGAAATATATTATTACCTTCCTATGACTGTGAACATGATAAAAAATGCGTATAAATATCTTTTGCTAGCGATCGCAACTGTGGTGTTAGCATGTCAGATCTCTGTTAGCAACGCCTTGGCGGCTGAAATTCCAGTAGAACTGCGAACTGTTCAACTCAATGACAAAGAAAAAACGGTGCTTGCCACCAAAGATATTCTGGCGGGGAAAAAGCTATTTGCGGCGGCCTGTGCTAACTGTCACGTTGGCGGTGCTACATTCACCAATCCTAACGTTGGGCTCGATCCCGAAACCTTATCACTGGCAACCCCACCCCGCAACACGATTGCAGGACTAGTAGATTACATGAAAAACCCCACCACATATGATGGAGTCGAAGAAATCTATGAAACCCATCCCAGCCTCCGCAGTACGGATATTTTCCCTTCGATGCGTGGCTTAACTGATGACAAACTCAAGTCGATCGCAGGTTATATGCTCTATGCCCCAGGTGTTAAAGGTGCTGGATGGGGCGGTGGTAAGGTCTATTACTAAGCTAAAATTAATTCAAAATACTCGCTAAACTTATCTCTTGTAATTATGAAAAATAACTCTGTTTTACGTCGTTTAAGCCTAGTGTTTATCGGTTTTATGCTGGCTTTCGGCAGCTTATTCATGTCTGTGGCTCCAGCTTCTGCTGACACCGTTACAGTCAAAATGGGTTCAGATAGCGGTCAGCTCATATTTGTACCCGCAACTGTCACAATCAAGCCTGGTGACACAGTGAAGTGGGTTAACAATAAATCTTTTCCTCACAACGTTGTGATTGATGGTCAACCAGAGCTATCGCATAAAAAGCTGATGCAAAAGCCTAAAGCTGAAATTGAAAGCACCTTTATGGCTGCTGGTGAATACAGCTACTACTGCGCTCCACATCGTGGCGCTGGCATGGTTGGCAAGGTAATTGTTGCTAGCTAGTTTTCTAGTTTGAATTGTGTTTTTTAAAATAGCCTGTGTAGACAAATCTACACAGGCTGCTTGATTTTATAAGGGGCATAATCCCAGTCCAGTTAGGATGGGCAGTTTGAGGAATCCCTGTTCTGGCTGCGGTGTGATGTATGGTAAATCTTTAACTAACAGATCGCCAGTTGCCAAGCCACAGGCCCGTGTAATCTCTGGTAATGATGCGGCTAAGTGTAATGCGCCTAACCGCGCGATCGACCCGTCAATTGTTGTTGTGATTACCACATCTAAACCTGCTGCAAAAGCGATATAGGCTGCTCGTCTAGCTGTCAAAATACCGCCCATTGCCATTGGTTTGAGGATAATCACATCTGCCGATCGATTGGCAATTACTCGATCGAGTTGCTCTAAATTCGTGACCGACTCATCTGCGGCGATCGTGATGTTTGTAGAAGCTCGGACTTTTGCCATACCTTCTAAATTCCAAGCGGCAATCGGCTGTTCGACATACTCAATATTTAGTTGTTCTAGTTGTCGCAAATTATCGATCGCCCGATCGACTGACCAAGCTTGGTTGGCATCGATCCGCACTCGGATTCGATCGCTTGCAACCGATTTGATTGCGGTCAAAACTTGTAGATCTTGCTCAAAACTTCTAGCCCCAACTTTAACTTTGATGCATTTGTAGCCTTGTTGCAAGATCTTCTGGGTTTGCTCGATCGAGATTGCCATATTCACCGTACCAATCACGGCATTGACCTCGACTCGATCGAGTGCCAAAGGATTGAGGTAAACGGCTAGGGATTGCTGGTTTGACTGAGCTAGTAAATCTAACAATGCTAGCTCCACACCATGTTTTGCCGCAGGAGTTTTGGCAAAGGGCAAAAGCATTGCTACCACGTCATCAATCTGTTCGATCGATCTCCCCGCTAGTAATTTTGACATTTCGCTTAAAGCAGATCTAGTTTCAGCTAAACTTTCCATGCCAAAACCAGTCAAAGGCGCAGCTTCACCCATGCCTATGATTCCCTCACTAGTTGCGATCTTGACCACAAACCCTTGTCGATCGACAATCGCACCTAAAGCCGTCTGAAATGTCGATCGTAAGGGCAACTTGTACGGGAAATAATCTACCTGCTGAATATTCACTAGTCTTGATTTGAGGCAATTACATTGGCGATCGCCTGTTTTGCACTGA